>DAOPYU010000294.1:0-5857 GCA_035353095.1 Candidatus Sumerlaeota bacterium
TCCATAGGGTAATACCGAATAACAGGAAGGCCGGAAGAAAGATCGGGCGAGACACTTGCAATTTTGAACAACAACGCGTTTTCGCGTTCATCCTGTCCTGAAAGAGGGGACCTGAAACATGAAATCCAGCCGATGGGCGATACCTCTCCTGATCCTGATGGCGTTCGTTCTCCCCGTTCATGCGCAAAACCGGGCCGTCAAACTCTGGCCCCAGATCACCGACGGTGTTTACACCCCCGCCAATGTCCTCGCGATGAAGTGCGAAGTGGCCGCGGACGGCCTCACCGTCACGGATGCCGCATGGGACACCTATCAGGTGGCGGGATGTGGCAAACGCTGGACCCTGAACATGGGGGCGTCCATGGAAGGCCCCCTCAAGAATTACACTTTTCCCAAGGAATTCAGCGGCCTGCCGGTCAACCTGACCGTGGAGTTCTACAATCCCGCCAAACCCTGGGAGGTGAAGGAGAACTATCAGGAGATCCTGCTTCTGGGCGGACAGCCGCCTGCCGGTCTTCTGCCCGAATGGTTCCACATCCCCACAAACCGGCTTGCCTATGACTTTGACGAAGGGGACTGGTTCCCCTCCGGGTGGACCCTTCCACGCGGGAAGTTCGCCCTGTGGCAGGGCGCCGCCAAGGCGCGCCAGCAGGATCGAAAAAACAACAACCCGATGTACGATTTCGGCTTCACCCACGTCTCGCCCGTCGCCATGACCCCCAACGGCTCTCAGGGCGACCGCGCGCGCCGCGCCCACCTGTTCGGCGACAACGAATGGATTCCCCACACCGGGGACCATTTTACCGCCGACCCGACCAACCCCCAGAACTGGAAGATCGAGCCGTTTTACGACCACGCCGAAAACAACGCCATCATCATCCCCGACTTCGAAGCGCCCAACTGTCGTTCCTGGCAGGACTCCCAATACGAGGCTTTCGCGAAACTCATCGGCGATGTGCGCGCCCGCAAACCCGACGTCCTGATCGGATGCTGGGGGATCGGGGTGGTCCGGAGTTCCTTCCGCATTTTCGACTCGATCTGGGAAGGCAAACCCACCGGATCGGTGGATCTGACGGGCGCGAAACAATGGCGGGAAAAATACAACAACCCGACCGCGGACCTGGAACCCATCTTCAAGCGATGCAACCTCAACTTCGGCAATCCCTCGGTCTATTGGATCAACAATTCCAAACCGTCCCAGCTCTACGCCTTCCTCCAGGAGTGGGAACAGGGGAAACTGGCCCGTCCCCAAACGCCCAATGTCCTCTCAACCTGGATTCAGGTCGAGTTCGTGGACGGGTACCCGCTTTCCCCCTATCGTTTCACCGACGCGAACGGGAAAGTCCGGAACGAAAACATCAAACACCAGGTTCCGGCGTCCGCCACCTACGCCCTCTCCCTGTTCGGGCACTGTGTGATGGACGGTCTTCAGTGCTGGGAGGTCGGTACGCGGTATTCTGAAGAGTTGCAGGACTACTCCGACTGGACCGCTCAGGAACCGATCGTCAAGCGCACCCTCAACGGCGTGGAAGTGCCGCTCAATTATTACCTGAAATACTTCGGGTTCTACAATTTCCACGTGCTCGGCATGTGGCAGGCCAGTCAGAACAAAGACATCATCGAAGCCGAAACGCCCTGGGAAATGCCCGAGATTTACACCTCGACCGGAAAAACCTGGCGGGTCGGGGACGAACGCTACCCGAGCTACGCGAACTACTACCAGGAACCCCTGGCCCGCATCAAACTCTCGGCCGACGGGAAAACGCTCCTCCTGGTAGCCTGCAATCCCCACAACAAGGGGGTCCAGACCGTCCGGGTCCGGCGTCCGGGCACCGCAGAAGAGTGCGAATTCAAACTGGTGGGCGATTTCCCGATCATCCAGCGGTTCCCCGTGGCGTCTTCTCAGGCACCCGGGAACCGGTAGTCATAGAAACCGCGATTGAGCGCCAACGGCGCGGATTTATACCAGCCAGGGGCAAGCGAAGCGTCGCCCCTGGAAATTTGTCCCCATTTTTCACAAGGGCTGAAGGCCCGATCTATAAACTGCAGTTGGCACCTGCAGTTCGGTTTCTCTTTCAGGCGGGCGAGACGCCCGCCCTCCCAGGAAGCCCCTTTTTATGGAGGGAAAGCGGTTGCTGGGAGCGCCAATCTCCCGATTGGCGTCGTAAGAAGACCTCAACTGCGGCTTTCAAAATAAAAAAAGACCCGCCTGGGGGCGACGCTGCGCTTGCCCAAGACGGGAATAAACCCGCGCCGTTGGCGCTCAACAGCGGTTTTCCGGATTATTCCGACTGATCGTAGTCGGAATCGTCGGTTTCGATCAGGGTGTCCCCAAAAGCGCCCGCGGCCGGATGCAGGATGGCGGTGGCGGGCTGGGTCAGGTACCGCTGGGCGACGTCGAGAACCTGGGAACGGGTGACCACTTTCATCCGATCAGGCAGGTGCTCCCCCCACTCCCACCCCAGGCCGAGTCGTTCGCCCGCGAGCATCGAGTGGGCCAGCGCATTGTTGGTCTGGCGGGCAATGAGGTATTTTCCCAGAACGTAACGCCGGGCGCGTTCGAATTCTTCCTCGGAAAGCGGTTCGGTCAGAAGACCGGCGGTTTCACGCAATAGCCCCTCCCGGGCCGCCTGGGCCGTGGCGGGACTGGTGCCGATGTAGAGGATCAGGTGCGAACAGGCCTCCCGACCCGCCAGACTGGTCCCCACGGCATAGGCCAGGTGGTCCCGGTCGCGCAGGCGCGCGAACAGGCGCGCCGACATGCCCTCGCCCAGAATGGCGCTGACCAGCCGCAACGGAGCGCTGTCCGGCGAACCGAGCCGGGCCGCCAGATACCCCTGAATCACAAAAGCCTGCTCCGCCTCTTTGGTCAAAAGCAGCGTCTCGCCCATGCCCGCGCCCGGCTTGCGCACGGCCAGACGGCGCTCGGGCATCGCTTCGACGGGGCGGGCCGGCCAGCGCTTCTGAATCTCGGCCAGCAGTTCGTCCTCGGGCAGATTGCCCACCACCGTCAGCAGGACGCTGTCGGGCCGCACCACGCGCGCGTGCAGAGCGCGCACCTCCGCCAGAGTCAGTTGCTCGACCGTCTCGACGTCCCCCTCGGGCATGGTCGCATAGAAATGCCCGCGGTAGAACAGTTCGAGAAACTTGCGGTAAGTCAGGGAAAACTTGTCGTCGTCGGCGCGGCGCAGTTCGGCGATGGCCAGCGCGCGCTCGTGCTCGAACTCGCTTTCGGCCAGATTGGGCGCGAAGAGGCAATCGGTCAGGACTTCGAACGCCAGCCGCCAGTCTTCCGACGCGCACTGGGCGTCGAGACCGCACGAGTCGTGGGAACAATACGGTTCCAGGCTGGCGCCGACCGATTCGAGGCGTTCGGCCACCTCGAAAGCGCTGCGGCCGTCGGCGCCCTTGACGAGGAGACGCGTCATCAGACCGGTCAGGCCGGTCCGGTCGGGATGGTCATCGCGCGCCCCCCAGGCCACATCGGCCACGATGGAAAGAATTTCCTTCCCCGGGGTGGGCCGCACGAGGACCTTGCAGCCATTGTCGAGCGTGTAAATGCGAACGTCGGGAGTCATAGTCCAGCTTTGGGTCGCAGGGCCACGGTGGCGCGCTGTTCCGGGTCGAGCCAGCGGCGGGCCTGTTCCTGTACGTGTTCGGCCGTCACGGCACGGATGCAGTCGGCATAATTCCATTCGAAATCGGGCGAACCCGTGACCGTGTAATAGTACCCGATCGAACCAGACTGCCCGCCGGAAGTTTCCAGCGAAAAACGGTGGGCGTTGATGAGGAGTTTGCGCGCCCGGTCGAGTTCCGCCGGGGGAATCGGGGCCTGACGGACCCGGTCGAGTTCCTCGAGCGCCACCCGTTCGAGTTCTTCGCGTTTCTCGTCGGAGCAGGTGTACGCCACGTAGAACAGGTCGGGGTGGCGCGAGCTCGAATACCCGGCGAAAATGGAGGTGGCCAGCCGCCGCTTTTCCTTGATTTCCTGATACAGCCGCGAGGCGTTGCCCCCGCCCAGCACGAACTGCAACACATCGAGCGCACACGTCGCAACGGGGTCGTCGCGCATCGAAGGCGCCGGGAAGGTCAACGTCCCGTAAGTCTCCTGAACGTCGCGCTCGAACACTTCGCGCACCCCCCGGGCATACACGGTCGGCACGGAATCGGGGGGGAGAAGGGGGCGGTAAGGCCGGTTGAACCCGGCGAAATGCTGTTCGAGCAACGGTAAAGCCCGCTCCGGCTCCACATCTCCCACAACGATGAGGACCAGATTCGACGGGACATAATGCCGGTGGTAGTAATCGAGCATGTTGTCGTGATTGATGAGCGCCAGCGTCTCGGGTTCCCCCAGAACGGAGGCTTTGTAGGGGCCCTGGTCGAACACCCGCTCGTACAGCGCGTCCCAGAGGAATCCCTGCGGATCGTCCTGCTTGCGGGCGTACTCCTCCAGGATCACCTTGCGCTCGCGGTCCAGTTCCTGAGAGTCGAGCGTGGCGTTCTCGAGCACATCGGCCAGCACATCGGCGGCCACGGGAAAGTCGTCGGCGGCCACGGTGATGTAGTAATGGGTGAAATCGTGCGACGTGGCGGCGTTCAGGTACCCGCCGACACTCTCGACGAGCCGATCAATCTCCCCCACCCCTCGCCGTTGCGTCCCCTTGAACAGCATGTGTTCGAGGAAGTGAGACACCCCGCCGATCCCCGCCGGTTCATTCGCCGACCCGACCGAGACCCAGCAATCCAAAGTAACAACCCGTTCTCCGGGCCGGTGGACCAGAAGAACGGGCAAACCGTTGGAAAGAGTCTGTTTGTGAAGTTGAAGCGAAGACAAAGCCATTGCGTATCCCGCGGGCCCGACTTACTGGGCCGCCGCCGGCGTGGGAGCCGGAGTCGGAGCAGGCGTCGGCGCCGGAGTAGCCGCCGGAGTCGGAGCGGGCGTGGGGGCCGGAGTGGTCGCTGCCGCCGGAGCGGGTGTCGCCGCAGCCGGAGCCGGAGTCGCCTGCGGTGCCGGGGTCGCCGTCGCAGCCGCCGGGGCCGGAGTGGCCTTTTCGGCAGGCGCGGGGGCCGGGGCTTCCGCCGTCGTGGACTTGGCGTCACCGCTCTCGGCCTTGTCCGTCGGGGCCACCTGAGTCGTTTCCGTGGCCTTGGGGGCGGAGATCTCATCCAGAATCGTCCGGTTGAAAATTCGCCCACCCAGAATAACCAGCAGGATGTTGAAAACGATGAAACCCACCGCACAGTACGTCGTCCAACGGTTCAACGTTTTTTCCGCGCCCGTGGCGCCCAGCGTGTCACCCAGAGTCGAACCGGCACTCACCAGACCCGACAGGCCGCCTCCCTTGCCCGACTGGACCAGCACCACCAGAACCAACACGGCGGCCGAGAAAATGTAGGCGATAAACAAAACCCAGAACAATACGCTCATCAAAATATTCATCGTATCTCCACCCGTTCCGCCGGACTTGTGGCGGGAAATTCAGAGGGGTTATTATACGAATGGAAATCCCCCAGTCAATTCCTAAATGTTAAAATCTGAAAAAAGAACCATTGGGACTTCGGAAGACCCGAATATTCGGGACACGGGACGGGGCGCTTTTGGAGTTGCTTTCGCACCGGCAGGCCCTCATAATGCGGCCTTCAATAGACGGGAAACACGGCCCAGGCCCTTCCCCAGACGGTGAAATCGAGACATGACCCGACATCCGGACGCTCCCGAGTCCAAAACCACCCCCCTCCTGCGCCAGTACAACGCGATCAAGGCGCAGTACCCGCATTATGTGCTCATGATCCGCATGGGCGATTTCTATGAGATGTTCGGAGAGGACGCCCGGATCGCTTCGGAAACCCTGGGCAT
>DAOPYU010000295.1:0-5842 GCA_035353095.1 Candidatus Sumerlaeota bacterium
ACCTCCGACCTTTCTTCCGTAACACGGAAAGGCTTGGAACTTTACTGAATCCCCAGCGGGCTGTCAAGGGTCATTTTTTGCCGATTTTGCCCGATCCCTCAAACACGGACGGCCCATCTTTCCATCGAATCCTTCACTTCCTCGCTTTTCCCTGCTTCACAGGTCTTTTCCGCAGCACTTTTTATATTTTTTCCCGCTGCCGCAGGGGCAGGGGTCGTTGCGGCCGACTTTGGGTTTCTCGCGGCGGTAGGTCTCCTGACGGGGCCGTTCCGCCTCCTGCGCCACGAGTTCCTCCCCGTCGCCTCCCGCCACGGTGGCCGTCTGCGGGTGGTGAGCCGCTTCGCCGCCGCGGCCGTAGTCCACGTGGGCGGTCTTCTGCTGTTCGCTCACCAGGTTCATGCGGAAGAAATGCTCAAAGACAATCTTCTGGATGTTCGCCATCAGGTCCTGGAACATGTGGGTGGCTTCGCGCTGGTACTCAATGAGGGGGTCGAGCTGGCCGTAGGAACGCAGGTGGATCCCCTCGCGCAATTCGTCAATCGCCGCCAGGTGGTCGCGCCACTGGTTGTCAATCGTGGTCAGGATGACGTAGCGGGCCAGTTCGCGCGTCAGTTCGGTGCCGAAAAGCTGGCGGCGCTGTTCGTAGGAGTCCTCGATGCGCTCGCGCAGCAGCGCCGCATACTCCTCGGTCGGTTCTTCGGGCGTTTCGATGCCCGAGAGGTCAATACCCGGAATCATGGCGTGGATGTGCGCCTCGAAACCGGCCAGATCGTAGGCGGCGAGGCTGGTGTTGCGCGCCTCGCCTTCGATGGCGTAACGCTGCGCCAGGATGGGCAGGTAGTCACAGACCAGGTCCACGAGCAGGAGCGAAAGGTCCTCGCTCACGAGGGCCTCGCGCCGCACGCCGTAAATGGCCTCGCGCTGCTTGTTCATCACGTTGTCGTAGTCGAGTGTGCGTTTGCGCTGCTCGAAGTTGATTCCTTCGATGCGTTTCTGGGCGCGGGTGATGGCGTTGGTGACAAACTTGTGGCGGATCTCCTCGCCTTCTTCCAGCCCGAGTTTCTGCATGATGCCCGAAATACGCTCACTGCCGAAAAGGCGCATCAGTTCGTCTTCGAGCGAGAGGAAGAACTGCGAACTGCCGGGATCGCCCTGGCGTCCGGAACGCCCGCGCAACTGCCGGTCAATGCGGCGCGCTTCGTGGCGTTCGCTGCCGATCACCTGCAACCCGCGCGGCCAGTCGGGATCTATTTCCAGGTTGGCGGGCGGGTTGAGCACCCCCGGCCCCAGCTTGATGTCGGTTCCACGGCCGGCCATGTTGGTGGCGATGGTGACGGCGCCCACGCGCCCCGCATCCCGCACAATCTCGGCTTCGTGGTGCAGGTGCTTGGCGTTCAGGACGCTGTGCGAAATACCCGTGCGGCGCAGCATGCGCGAGAGCAGTTCGCTCGTGTCCACCGACGCGGTTCCAAGCAGAACCGGCAGCCCCTGCTTGTTCAACCGGACCACCTCGTTGATGATCGCGTTGTACTTCTCGCGCTTGGTGCGGTAGATGCGGTCGTCGAAGTCCATGCGGGTGATGGGCCGGTTGGTGGGAATGACCATCACGTCCATCTTGTAGGTGTGGCCGAATTCGGCGGCTTCCGTCTCGGCCGTACCGGTCATGCCGGCCAGTTTCTTGTACATGCGGCAGTAGTTCTGGATGGTGATGGTGGCGAGGGTCTGGGTTTCCTTCTCGATCTTGACGTTTTCTTTCGCCTCGATCGCCTGGTGCAGACCGTCGCTGTAGCGGCGGCCCGGCTGAGGACGCCCGGTGAACTCGTCCACGATGATGATCTTGTTGTCCTCGACGATGTAGTCCGTTTCTTTGTCGAAGAGGGTGAAAGCGCGCAGGAGCTGCGAAATATTGTGGAGTTCCTCGGACTTCTGGTCGTTTTCCCTCCGGATGACCTCCTTGCGCTGCTCGCGTTCCTCGCGCGAGAGGGATTCATCTCCCTCGATGTGAGAGAACTCTTCGACCAGATCGGCCAGCAGGAAGCGGTCGGGGTTGTCGGGCGAGACGGCGACACGGCCCTTTTCGGACAGGTTGACACTGTTGCCCTTTTCGTCCACGACGAAGTAGAGGTCTTCCTCCACATAGGTCATGCTTTTTTCGCCGACCTTGCTCTTCTGGTCAATGATGAAGTCGTTCTCGCACTTGGTGAGGAGGCGGGCGATTTCGGGGGCCTGGATGAACTTGTTGAGCCGCTTGTGCTTCGGCATCCCCTTCTTCATCTGCAGGAGTTTGATACCGGCCTGATAGCGGGCCTCGTCGTTGTCCTGGGCCAGCAGGTCTTCCGCCTCCTTGGCCAGACGACTCACCTGGTCACTCTGTTTGTTCACCAGCGACTCGACCAGGGGACGCATTTTGTCGAACTGGTGGGTCGAACGCTCGACCTGACCCGAGATGATGAGGGGCGTACGCGCCTCGTCAATGAGCAGCGAGTCCACTTCGTCCACGATGACAAAGTGGTGGTCGCGCTTGAGGAACATGAACCGGACCCGGACAAAGCCCTCCTGGATGTCGCCATCCTCGAACACATCCTGCACGTCGGGCGCGGGCTTGGGAACTTCCGGCAATTCGACCGCGCGTTCCTTGCTTGGCCAGTGGACCACGAGTTCCTCGACCGAGAATCGCCCCCCGAACTCGGTGAGCAGTTCGCCCGCCTTGTCCTGGGGCACCTCGATCAACAGGGTCCGGAACGCGTTCATGATCACCCGGGCGCCCTCGAACGCGCTTGTTCTGGCGAGGATTTCCTCGGCCAGCGCCTGACTGATGCTCGAACGCGCCCCCTGCACGAGATGTTCGGGCGAGGTGGACATGTTGTCACGCAGGTAGTCGAAACCGAACTCGCTGCTCTGGCCGTAGGTGATATCGGCGGCGTACTGGGCGCGGCGGGTGGCCGGCTCCATTTCCTGCTGGATGCAGCCGACCGTCAGGCCCAGCCAGTCGAGGATGTGACCGGTCCACTGGCTGTCGCGCTGAGCCAGCATGTCGTTGAACGTGGCCAGATGGCACCCGCGCCCTTCGAGCCCGTTGAGGTACAGAGGCAGCGTGGCCACGAGGGTCTTGCCTTCACCGGTGGCCATTTCGGCGATGTTGCCCAGATGGAGCACCATGCCGCCGATCAACTGCACGTCGTAGGGCACTTCCACCCACTCGAACGGCATCCCGGCGGCCATCCAGCGCTGGCCCACGTTGCGCTTGCAGGCCTGCTTGACCACCGCGAAGGCCTCGGGCAACAGGTCGTCGAGGGTCTCGCCCTGTTGCAGACGCGCGCGGAATTCCCACGTCTTGGCCTTGATTTCATCGTCCGAGAGCGAATCGAGCTTCTCGTACCACTCGTTGATGACCGTCACGCGCTCCCAGAGCGTCCGGAGGGCACGCTCCTGGTGCGAGCCAAAAAGTTTCTTGATCAGTTTTGCAATGATACCCAGCATCAGCCGGTCTCCTCATGTTTTTTTCGTTTCAAGGCGGCGCCAGGGAAATTCAACCGGTATTTCCCTGACATTCAGCAAAAAGCAAAAATCCCGCGCCCGCAGCATCTTCGCCGCGAAACACAAGACAGCCGTTGATTCTGATCCGGATTTCTGGAAAATGCAACTGTTTCAGGTCACTCTCCCCCAATCCGGTCCATTGGTATAACACACGCCCGCGGCGCATGCAAAGCCCTTCTCGCGAATTTTCGGGCCGTCCGGGGCGGGTTTTCTATAGGAAAGAGGCGAAATATTCCCCTCCGGGGGAATCCCGGAATACCGGAAACGAACGGTTTCGGGAGAAGGCGGACCGCCCGTTTGATTTTACGCCCTATCCTTTTGAATTCCCTTGATTTCCGTCCTCTCTCATACTATTCTCGGTGTCCGATGATTACTGGCTCAGTTCGGCCTCGAAAAGCGGTTTCAGGGGAAGAACGGGAAATCCGGCATTCAGGAAAATGTCGTTCTCCGAAGGGGCTGTTTTGTACCCGGGCGAAAGAAGCGCCGTCCGGGAAAGAGCGCGGAGAAATGCGATCGGTATCCTTTCTGAGGGCCGGTTACGATAGCGGCGCCAACACCGTGTAGTCCGGCGCGCCACGGTTCATGTTCTTCCACTTTGATTCACGTTTTCAGACGGACTCTCAGCCATCCGGGCCGTGCAGGCTCTCTCATTCGATTTTCGGTTCCCCTGGAGGATCCGCCCATGCGTTGCCAGTCGCCTTTTTCCAACCGTCTCACCCGCAACACCCTCATGATCCTGTTTCTCCTCGGCGGTTCCTTCTTCTTCCTCCAGACGGTAGGTGCAGTCGAGCCGTTGCGCGTCGAGGGGACATTTCCGGAGCCGGGCGAACAAGTCAGAAAACAATTAATGGTTTCCGTCAATGGGGTCATTGTCCCGTGTGTGACAGCGGATGGGGTTTCCACGTCTCCCTTACTGTTCCATCCGGCATTCGCGGGGGAATTCAAATATGAGAGGACTCAAATCCTTTTCACGCCCTCTTCGACTCCGTCGGAGATGGTCTATGAGGTTCGTGTCAATCCCCTCCTGCGTTCGAACGACAACCGGACTCTGTCGCCCGACACTCGTCCCTTCAAGATCAGCACGTTCAACTCCTGGCTCAGCCGTGTGACTACGGATTCTCTTTGTGTCGGGCTGAATTTTCCGTTTCCCATTCAACCGGAGGAATTGAGGCCTTTTCTGTCGGTCATGGGGAAAACCCCTCCTTCCACGACTCCCTCCGCATCCGCAAAGAATGACTCAGCCATGCCCCAGGCCTTCACGCTCGAACCCGGCTATTCTTCCACCACGCTTTTCCTGAAAATTCCCGAACGGCCCAAAGACTTTCTTGTTCGAATCGCTCCCGGCTTTGAGGACCGGAGCAAGCAATTCAGAACCAGTATCCTCTGGGAGCGCGAATTTCAGTGGGAAGGAAATGACTGGAAACCCCAACTTGAAGTCTGGCAGATTCCGACAGAGGGACCCGAGTGGAAAGTCGCCCTGAAAAGTGATGTTTATATCACCCCCGAAAACCTCAACGCCTGTCTCAAAATTCAAGACCGGACAACGACAGGCACGCAGAAATGGATTCCATTCCGGGATTTGGCAAAGACCAATCCGGTCTATCAGAGTCCTCAGTTTTTTGTCTATTTTACCCCTCCAGATCCACAGAATGTAGATGTTCAGTTCGAGATCCCCGAAGGATTCTTCCCCCAAAATGGCACTTCAACCGCACATCCCGTATCCGCCCACCTGTCCCACCGCATCGAACTGGCTTTCCAGTCGGCCAACTGGCGTACGAACCCAACGGAGAGTGGAGTGGAAACAGTTCTGCTCCTCAGGTTCAATGAACCCATGAAACGCGAGGATCTTGAAAATGGTCTGCAAATCGAACCGCCCCTGGAAAATCTGACCGTTGACGCACTTCTCTCTCAGGGGACCGTTACCACCACCCAGTTTTCCGTTTACGGCTTCTGGCAACCCGAAACTTCCTATACCGTGACCATTGCGCCGGGAACGCCGTTTGGAAAAGGCGCGACGGTGCGGAAACCGTTACGCCAATTGGTTCAGGCCGATTCGAACCTGGCGCCCCGCATCATGCGCTGCGAATTTCCCCCCTATGTCTGGGATGAAGCGTCCTACCTTCAACTCGCACTCAACCAGCGTACCACCCCCAAAAGCCTTCAGGGACATTTGACGGTTGAACCGGCGGTGGGCAATCTGGAGGTTGTGGTCGAGCGCCAGAACCAGTACAAGATCCGCGCCGACTGGGAACCGAAGAAGGAATACCAGATCACGCTCACGCCCGGTCTGGAATTCCGGCGGAAC
>DAOPYU010000296.1:0-5839 GCA_035353095.1 Candidatus Sumerlaeota bacterium
CGGCGGTGGTGACACTGTCCGGGAAATAAAATCCCGACGGGCGTTCCTCAAACGGCAATAGACGTTCAATACAAAGCACAACGCGGGGGCAGGTGGAAGACACGCCTGCCCCCGCGTTGTGCTTTTTGAAGGAAACGGAAAGCCTCCCGAAAAGGGCCCAGCGGTTCTTTCACGTTTTTCGCGCCTTTCGCGGTCAAACAAGGCGGTTTTCTGCACTCCCCCCGCCTCTGCGCGGTCGTTTCCTTCTTTTCCTCTTTCGACGAAACGGGTGACGCCTCTTGACAACCGTGGGCGGGTTCGCGATTCTGGGCGCATGACAAGATGCCCCAGGACTCAAATCCTGGATATAAGAAAGGATTCGCCCATGTCTCGCCCAATCGCTGCTACGCTTTCCCTGTTGTTCTGTCTGACCGTTTCCACCGTCTTCGCCTCTGCCGACGGCCCCCTGACCGCCTGGTACAATCAGCCCGCCGCCCAGTGGCACGACGGCATGCCCCTGGGCAATGGCCGTATCGGCTGCATGGTGACGGGGGGCGTCGAACGCGAGCGCATCCAGTTCAACGAGGACAGCCTCTGGACGGGCGACGAAAACCCCTCGGGCAATTACGACACGATGGGCGCCTACCAGAACTTCGGCGACCTGTTCCTGGAACTGGAGGGAGCCGAATTGGAGTCTGACGGCAAACCGTCCGATCTGCCCGCAGGCGCGGCCCGGGTGTTCTGCCCCAGCGGCCAGAAAGCCCCCTACTTCGAAAATGAAGGAATCGCCCAAAGCGTCGATAACCGGGCCGACACCAAATGGTGTCTCGAACCGGAGGGGAAACCCCTTGTCTGGTTCCTGCAACTCGGCACGCCTTCGGCGCTTGCCTCCTACTCGTTCACCTACTGCCCGGATCTGCCGGAACGCGACCCGAAAACCTGGGAACTGGCCGGATCGAACGACTGGAAGACGTGGACGGTTCTGGAACGCCGGGAAAACGAACCGCCCTGCGAAAAACGGGGGGGTACGAAGACATTCAACTTTGAGAACAAGACCGAGTACCGTTACTACCGCCTCACAATCCTCGCCAACCACGGCGCCCCTCATTTTCAGATTGCGGAAATCTCCTTCCCCACCGTGACGAAAGTGGAAGCGCCCCCGGCACAGGCGTCCCAAACCGACAATTACTTCCGCACGTGGTCGCCCGGTGAGGCGGCTGGCGGGGCGACACCAAAGAAGAACAACGAAACCCCGGATTACAAACGCGCGCTCTCCCTCGGCGATGCCACCGCGCAGGTGACCTTCAAGAAGGACGGAGTGACTCACACGCGGACCGTCTTTGCCAGTTACCCGGACCAGGTGATCGCCATCCGCTGGAGCGCCGACCGGCCCGGCGCGATTTCGGGCCGACTCCGCCTCCAGGGCGCCCATGACGAAAAAACCTCCGTCGAGAGGGACACCTTCGGCTTCGCGGGCAAACTACCCAACGGTCTGGAGTACGAGGCCCGGGCGCGCGCGATTGTGAAGGGGGGTACGCTCAAACCCGACGGGGACACCCTCCGCCTCGAAAAGTGCGACGAGGTCGTGATCCTGCTCGCGCTGGGGACGAACTACGCGATGGACTTCGCAAAACACTGGCGCGGAGAAAATCCCGCCGCGCGTGTCCGCCAGCAACTGGACGCCGCCGCGAAACAGCCGTGGGACGAATTGCAGAAACGTCACGTCGCCGACTACCGGAAACTGTTCGACCGCGTGACGGCCACTTGGGGAACGAGCGCGCCGGAAGTCCAGGCCAAACCCACCGACGAACGCCTGAAGGCCTACGCCGCCGCAGTCGAAGCAAAACCGAACCCCAACGATCCGGAACTCGAACAGATGCTCTTCCAGTTCGGGCGCTACCTCCTGATCGCCTCGTCGCGCCGTCCCGGCCTCCCCGCCAACCTCCAGGGACTCTGGAACGACAGCAACAAGCCCGCGTGGAGCGCGGACTACCACACCAACATCAACATCCAGATGAACTACTGGCCCGCCGAAACGGCCAACCTCAGCGAGTGCCACCTGCCGCTCTTCGACCTCGTCACGGCCATGCGCGAGCCGATGCGCCAGGCCACGCGCGCGGCCTTCGGCGAGAAAACGCGCGGCTGGACCCTGCGCACCTCCCACAACATCTTCGGCGGCCTCGGCTGGGAGTGGAACATCCCCTCGAACGCCTGGTACGCCCTCCACTTCTACGAACACTACGCTTTCACCGGCGACAAGGAGTTCCTGCGCACGACCGCCTACCCGGTGATCAAGGAGGTGTGTGAGTACTGGGAAGACCAGCTCAAGGCGCTGCCCGACGGGACGCTCGTCGTGCCCAACGGCTGGTCGCCCGAGCACGGTCCGCGCGAGGACGGCGTGGCTCACGACCAGCAGATCGTGTGGGATCTCTTCACGAACTATATCGAGGCGTCTGAGGCGCTCGACGTGGACGCCGACTACCGCCAGGCGATCGCGGCCAAGCGAGACAAACTCGCGGGACCAAAGGTTGGAAAATGGGGACAGTTGCAGGAGTGGATGGCCGACCGCGACGACCCCAAAGACCAGCACCGCCACACCTCGCACCTCTTCGCGGTCTATCCGGGTCGCCAGATCAGTGTCGCGAAGACGCCCGAGTGGGCCAAGGCCGCCGCCACATCGCTCGAAGCGCGCGGCACATCGGGCGACAGCCGCCGCGAGTGGGCCTGGGCCTGGCGCTGCGCCCTGTGGGCGCGTCTGCGTGAGGGCGACCGCGCCCACAGCATGCTGCGCAACCTCCTGGCCTACAACACCCTCCCGAGCCTCCTCGGAGTTCACCCGCCCATGCAGATGGACGGCAATTACGGCATCACAGCCGCTATCTGTGAAATGCTCTTGCAATCCCACGCCGGCGAAATCGCGCTCCTGCCCGCCCTCCCCGCTGCCTGGCCCAACGGTTCCGTCAAAGGCCTGCGCGCCCGCGGCGCCGTCGAGGTGAACCTCGCGTGGGAGAACGGAAAACTCAAACAAGCCACCCTCCGCGCCGATAAGGACGGGAAACAGGCCGTCCGGTACGGAGGACAGACCCGGACGGTTGAACTGAAGGCCGGGGTGGAGACGCCGGTGACGTTCTGACACGAATTTGTATTCTGAATGGCCCAACGAACGAGACTGCAACCCAATACAGAAACCGTGAAAAGCGTAAAAGAATCTGTTTTCGAGTTCTTTTGCGCTTTTCGCGGTTCATAGGGGTTTTCTGTTGACGGTAACGGGGTATGGCACCCAGACCGCCCCCTGTGAACTCAGAGATCTTCAATCTTCCGAGATGACCCTGTTTTGTTGAAAAAGGACAACAGTTTCTATTGAGAAGCAAGGGAGTATCAAGGATATGATCCAGACCTCAGTTGGGCCAAACGGGGAAAATCGCCATATGAAGAATAATGATCATGGCGTTCCCTCCCCGACACCGATTTCCCAAAGCAAATCCCTGGAAGAGGTTCACAGCACGGTCGAGACGCATCATGCCAAACTCTGGAAACGCATATTTGCTTTTGCGGGACCCGCCTACCTGATCAGTGTCGGTTACATGGATCCCGGCAACTGGGCAACCGACCTGGAAGGCGGTTCGCGCTTCGGCTATGCGCTCATCTGGGTAATCCTGATGGCGAACCTGATGGCGGTGCTTCTGCAGACGCTGGCGGCACGGCTGGGGATTGTCACCGGCAAAGACCTGGCCCAGGCATGCCGCGCCGAATATCCCAGGTTTGCGTCCTTTTCGCTTTGGATACTCTGTGAGATTGCAATCACGGCCATGGATCTCGCTGAGGTGCTGGGCACCCTCCTCGGTTTGAATCTTCTATTCGGCCTTCCTCTGCTCTGGGGAGCGGTGATCACCCTGCTCGATACGTTTTTGCTGCTGGCCATCCAGAAGTTTGGCATTCGCAAGATGGAAGCGTTCGTCCTGTCCCTGATCAGCGTCATTGCCGGCGGATTCATGGTCAACCTGTTTCTGGCCAAGCCGGACTGGGGTTCGGCGGCGAGCGGGCTGGTCCCCTCCCTGCCGGAGGGATCGCTGTACATCATTCTCGGCATCGTCGGGGCCACCGTGATGCCGCACAATCTTTATCTGCATTCTTCCCTGGTGCAGACGCGCCGGGTGTCGCGCATTGTTGACTCGAAAGCCGCGGCCTGCCGGTACAACCTGCTGGACTCCGCTATCGCGTTGAATGCGGCGTTCTTTGTCAATTCGGCCATTCTGATCCTGGCCGCGGCAGTGTTTTACCGCCAGGGAATCGTCGTCACCGAAATTCAACAGGCGGACCAACTCCTGGAGGAACTGCTCGGTTCCCGGGCCGCTCCGATCGCCTTCGGGCTCGCCCTGCTGGCGTCCGGCCAGAGTTCCACTCTGACGGGCACTCTGGCCGGGCAAGTCGTGATGGAGGGGCTCGTCAAGGTGAAACTCAAACCCCATCTGCGGCGCCTGATTACGCGCGTCATCGCGCTGTTGCCCGCCGTGGCGGTGATCCTGATCGCGGGGGACGAAGGGACCTACAAACTCCTGATCCTCAGCCAGGTGATTCTGAGCCTGCAATTGCCGTTTGCCATTGTGCCGCTGGTCCATTTCACCAGCGACAAGTTGAAAATGGGCTCCTTCGTCAGCAGGTGGTGGGTCAAGGCGCTGGCCTGGATCACCTCGGCCGTCATTATCGCTCTGAACGGCAAACTGGGGTACGACCAGATCCTGAAATGGGTGACAGGAGACGTCCCCGCGATCGTCTCGATTCTGACGGTGGGCCTCGCTGCCGCAATTGTCCTTTTCCTCCTGTACCTCATCCTGCTTCCCCTGCTGCGAGGGGACAGGAGTTGGACGGAAGAAAAAGCCGACAGCGCCCTGGCGGTGATTCAGGGGATCGAAACGCACCCCCTGAAACACATTGCCGCGGCGTTGGGACGGGATAAAAGCGACACAGCCACGGTCAGCCGGGCGCTCTCCCTGGCGAAAGCGGAAAAGGCGCTGCTGACCCTGATCCACGTCGCCGATTCCGCGCTGGTGCAGGTGTACAGTGGAGAAGGCTACGACGAGCACACGCGTGACGATGAGCAATACTTATTGGAAATCGCGGAGGAGTTGCGCTCTTCCGATGTGGCGGTGGAAATTGCGCTCGCCTATGGCGACCCGGCCAAAGAACTGGTGGCCTTCACCAAATCGCACCATGTCGATCTGCTCGTCATGGGATCGCACGGCCACCGACTGGTGGGCGATCTTCTGTGGGGGGAAACGGTGGATCCGGTCCGTCATCGGGTGGATATCCCGGTACTGGTGGTGCGATAAGTCCGGATACGAAGGCGGCGCAGAGTCCCAGCCCAATTGTCCTCTGGAAAATTTCCGTTTTTTCTCCCGTTCCTCGCCCCAAGAGGAGTACTTTCCTCCCCCCCCTCCAGATCTTACCTTTTTCCGGACGCTCAAAAAGAGAGTAGATTTTGTCGCAAAATGTCTTGAAAAGAACTTGACACCGCCTCCTTAGCCTGTTAATTTTTTAACGTGTTAATTTCTTAACGCGTTATCTTCTTAACACGCCCCTTGGGGCAGACTACCACAGAAAAGGAGAAAACGATGAACGGAATCACAGCGCGTTTCAAGCAACTGATCGAGACTCTCAGTATCGCATGTCTCTTGGTCTTGGTGTTTACGGGAAGCAGTGCGGAGAAGAAGTCCACTCAACCCGAGGAATTGACCAATTCCATCGGCATGAAGTTCAAACTGATCCCCGCGGGGTCTTTCCTGATGGGCGCTTCGGACTACGACAAGAGAACCTACCGGGTCGGATGGCCGCGATATGGCGGCGTCCAGCACAAGGTCAC
>DAOPYU010000297.1:0-5834 GCA_035353095.1 Candidatus Sumerlaeota bacterium
GTCCGCCCTGTTCGACTTCACCCTCAACGCGGTGATCGAACTGACGGAAAGCGAAATCGGGTATATCTACTTCCATAACGAAGAGACCCGGATTCTGACCCTTCATGCCTGGTCGCACAAGGTCATGGAACAATGTTCGGTCACCCAGGCCCAGACACAATACGCCTTGGAGACGACCGGTTTGTGGGGCGAAGTAATCCGTCAGCGCAAAGCCATTGTGGAAAACAATTATGAAGCGCCCAATCTCCTCAAGAAGGGGTATCCCGAGGGGCATGTCTTGCTCAAGCGGTTTCTGTCGGTTCCCGTTTTTGACGGAGAACGGATTGTGGCGGTGGTCGGGGTGGCCAACAAGGCCACTCCTTATGTCGATTCGGACGAAGGGCAGTTGTATCTGCTCATGCAGGGGATGTGGCAGATCGTGCAGCGCAAGCGGGCCGAAGAGGAGCGCGAGCGGCTGATTGAGGACTTGCAGCGCGCCCTGGCTGAGGTCAAGGCGCTCAGCGGTCTGTTGCCGATCTGTTCGAACTGCAAGAAGGTGCGTGACGACAAAGGGTATTGGACCCAGATCGAGCGGTTTATCGAGGAACGCTCGGACGCCAGTTTCAGCCACAGCATCTGCCCCGACTGCCTCGATAAACTCTACCCGGAAGTCGCGGACAAGTTGCGGCGCAAAGAGTGATTCCCAAAACCGCAGTTGAGCGCCAACGGTGCGGATTTATATCAGATGGGGCTGAAGGCCCGGACTATGAAAAAGAGGGGAAAGACCTGGATAGTACGGGCTTTCAGCCCTTGATTGAATAACCGATCGGTTTTCCTGGGGTGCTTACCAACCGGCTCGAACCCATGCCGCTGAAATCACCCGTCGGGTGTTTTCAAGGGGTTTGAATTCCGGGTCCTTATGGTTTCAGCCGCGGTTTTCAGGGTGATTTTCGCGGTGGGAGACACGGACGGGAGCCCAAGGCCCCGTAAAAAGGCAGAGGGCGGGTTTGAAACCCGCCCCCGCGCGAAAAAAGAGATCGGCCTTCCTTCCCGATTTTTCAGGGTTACAGGTAGGTCCGCTTGATGAATTCTTCGAGTTCCCAGACCTCGCGGTCGGTCATGAGGGGCCCCAGCACGATGTTTTCCGGGGCGAAGCGCGAAAGGTCGAGCCGGGTCAGCGCCCAGTCGCCGTGGGTCTGGTGCGCCACGAGAGTTCCGGTTCCGTCGCCTCCCCAGTAAACGGCGTCCCAGCTGCGGTTGGGTCCGAAGGAGATGGTGAGGCGCTGGCCGCGTTTCAGGCCGGTCTTGGTCTGGCCCAGGCGGGCCGCCTCGGCGCGTTTCTCGTCTTTCGGCAGTTGAATTTTTTCCTGCGGGGCGCTGCCGGGTGCGGGCCAGTTGGCATCGCGCAATTCCGGTTCGACCAGTTCTTCCTGAGTTTCGGCGACGCCCGCCTCCGGAATCAGGCGCGCATCCTCGAAACGGTCGAGATTGAAGACGATATGCGAACGGTGCCACTTGTGCGCCACATGGACATTGACCACGTCGTCTGCCGAGAGGCGCCCGATCTGGCGGAACTGGCACCCGAGGCGCAGGTTCATTTTCTCGGCGGAGACCGAACCGTCGGGGTTCAGAAGCAGAACCATCTGGTAGCCACTGTCGGGGACGTCGCGGTCAATGACGATGACCTGCCCGGTGGCCAGATGCAGGATGGCGCCATCGGGGGGCAGGGCGCCCGTCGCCGTCCCGACCGATGACGCCGGGGCGTGCCCGGCGGGATGTGGAGTGGGTTTGACGACCCGGGCCCGGGGAGGGACGACCACCTGGGGGTGTTCCTGGGCGTTTTTCTCCAACAGCGCCTGACGGGTTTCGAGCATGCGATCGGCGCCACTTTTGATCTTCGGGTGAATCGAGGCGGTCGTGCCCTTGCTGTAACACTGTTTGAGGTGCTGCTGGAATTTTTCCAGAAACGCCTCATCGGAAGGCTGGGATTCCAGACCCGGGTTCGAGCGGGAGGCGGACGGTTTAGACGCCGGGGTCCGCTCGGCGATTTCAGGCCGGTCCCCCTGTTTGCGCAGGGCGTCAATGCGCTCTTGCAGACTGCCACCCGACTGCTGGTTCATACCCTGTTTCTCTCTGTTCAAGGCCATCATCTCCGGCATATTGCCTGACGGCGGGAACCGCCTCTTGGGATGTGTGCACGGCTTGGAGGGAGGCCGGAAAAACGGGGGTCCGTATTCCCCGCAATAAAAGGCCAATCGCCGCACCATCCTATTCTAACCAGCGGGAGTCAGATATACAAGGAAAAACGGTTTACCCTGGCAGCGCGGAGCGGGAGAGATTCCATCGGGTTAGGACGGCGCTTCCGAGGCGGTTCAACCGCCCAAAGGCGCGTAAAAACAGACGGAAAAGCGATTTGGCTGCGAGAAAGCCTTGACAAAGCAGGGGTCTATCTGTAATTTTAGTCCGTTTTGCTGTCCATTGAAGATGGAGTAAGATCTCTTCGAGGGCGGAAAACTTGTGTAAAAAGAAGCGTTTGGCGTGTTGTTCAGTCGTGTCAGGAACCCTCGTGCGAACAGAGGTCTGGACGCCCGGTTTCAATAATATGCAACACTACCCCTTACAAGGAGGCTCACGAGTATGAGTCCGACAAAGCATGTGTATTTCTTCGGCGGTGGCAAGGCGGATGGCGACGCCACCATGAAGAACCTTTTGGGCGGCAAAGGCGCAAACCTTGCCGAAATGGGGAAACTGGGTATCCCCGTTCCCCCCGGTTTCACGATCACCACGGAAGTTTGCACGTACTACTACGCCAACAAGCGCAAGTACCCCGCGGAACTCGACGGTCAGGTCAAGACCTCCATCGCCCAGATGAACAAACTGATGGGCGTGACGTTTGACGATCCGAAGAATCCGTTGCTGGTCTCCGTGCGCTCGGGCGCCCGGACCTCCATGCCCGGCATGATGGAAACCGTCCTGAACGTCGGCCTGACGAGCAAGACGATCCCCGGTCTTATCGCCAAGACCCAGAACGAGCGCTTCGTGTGGGATGCGTATCGTCGCTTGATCATGATGTACGCCGACGTGGTGATGGAGAAGGCCGCGGGTATCGAGCCGGCTCCGCACGAAGGCATTCGCGAACTGCTCGAGGAAGAAATGCACCGCGTCAAGGTGGCCCGTGGGGTCAAGATGGACACCGATCTGACCGCCGCTGATCTGAAGACGCTTTGCGAATCCTTCAAGAAGATCATCAAGAAACAGCTCAAGAAAGAATTCCCGGACGACGCCTACGAGCAGATGTGGGGCGGTATCCATGCCGTGTTTGCGTCGTGGATGGGCAAGCGCGCCGTGGCCTACCGCAAGATCGAAGGGATCCCCGAAGAGTGGGGCACCGCGGTCAACGTGCAGGCGATGGTGTTCGGCAACATGGGCGACACGTCGGCGACCGGTGTGGCGTTCACGCGTAACCCGGCGACGGGCGAGAACCTGTTCTTCGGCGAGTGGCTGCCCAACGCGCAGGGCGAAGACGTGGTGGCCGGTATCCGCACCCCGCTGCCGCTGAATGTCAGCACCAAGACCGAGGATCAGAAAGCGGTCAAGAGCCTCGAAGAAGCCATGCCGGCGCTCTACAAGCAGCTCAACGGGATTCAGTTGAAACTCGAGAGCCACTATCGCGACATGCAGGACATCGAGTTCACGATTCAGGAAGGCAAGCTCTACATGCTTCAGACGCGTGTGGGCAAGCGCAACGGCACGGCGGCGATCCGCATGGCCGTGGAAATGGCCAGCAAGAAGGAAAAGGGTTACCAGATCACCATCGAAGAGGCGATCGGCCGCGTCAAGCCCGATCAGCTCGACGAGCTGCTCCACCCGATGTGTGACCCGATCGCCGAGAAGAAAGCCAAGTTCCTGGCCAAGGGTCTGCCCGCCGGTCCTGGCGGCGCCACGGGCGCGATCGTCTTCAGCGCCGACGACGCCGAAGCCTGGGGCAAAAAGGGCAAAAAGGTCATCCTGGTCCGTAACGAAACCAGCCCGGAAGACGTTCACGGCATGCGCGCCGCGCAGGCCATTCTGACCGCCAAGGGCGGCATGACCTCGCACGCGGCCCTCGTGGCTCGCGGCTGGGGCAAGTGCTGTATCGTCGGTTGCAGCTCGCTCGACATCAACGCCCGCACCAAGACGCTCAACGTCAACGGCGTGACCCTGAAAGAGGGCGATCTCATCACGATGAACGGCTCGAAGGGGACGATCTACCTCGGCGATGTCAAGATGCTCCCCGCCGATCCGGACAACAACAAGTGGTACAAAACGCTCATGACGTGGGTGGACAAGACGCGCAAGCTCAACGTCCGCACCAACGCCGAGAGCCCCGAGGATGCCGCGCAGGCCATCGCCTTCGGCGCCGAGGGCATCGGTCTGGCCCGTACCGAGCACATGTTCTTCGACCCGAAACGCATCGGCTTTGTGCGCCAGATGATCGTTTCCGACTCCGTGGAGGAGCGCACGAAGGCCCTGGCCAACCTGCTGCCCTTCCAGCGCGAGGACTTCATCGGAATCTTCCAGGCCATGGCTGGCAAGGCCGTGACCATCCGCTTGCTCGATCCGCCGCTGCATGAATTCATCGGCGACCTGCCCGCCAAGGAAATCGAAGAGCTGGCCAAGAAGCTGGGTGTGACGCCCGAGAAGATCAAGGCCCGTATCGCGCAGTTGCACGAACTCAACCCGATGCTCGGCCACCGGGGTTGCCGTCTGGGCGTTGCCTATCCGGAAATCACCGAAATGCAGGCCCGCGCGATCTTCGAGGCGGCCGCCGAACTGACCAAGAAAAAGGTCAAGGTCCTGCCCGAAGTCATGGTCCCGCTCGTCGGCACCGTCAAGGAGTTCGAGAACCAGGAAGCGATCATCCGCAAGGTTGCCGCGGAAGTCATGAAGGCCGCCGGCGTGAAGTTCAAGTACATGGTCGGCACGATGATCGAAATCCCCCGCGCCGCCCTCGTCGCCAACAAGATCGCCGAGAAGGCCGAGTTCTTCTCCTTCGGCACGAACGACCTCACGCAGATGACCTTCGGCTACTCGCGCGACGACATCGGCGGTTTCCTGCCCGCGTACCTTGACGGCAAGATCCTGCCCGCCGACCCCTTCCAGACGATCGACCAGGAAGGCGTGGGCCAGCTGATCCAGATCGGTATCGAGCGCGGTCGCTCCTCGCGTCCCGAACTGAAAGTCGGGATCTGCGGTGAGCACGGCGGCGACGCCACGACGGTCAAGTTCTGCCACCGTGTCGGCATGAACTACGTCAGCTGCTCGCCCTTCCGCGTTCCGATCGCCCGTCTGGCCGCCGCGCACGCGGTGCTGGAAGAGAAGGCCGCCGCGGCCTGCTGCAAGAGCAGCTGCAAGACCAAGGCCGCCAAGCCCGCCGCCAAGAAGGCTGCCGCCAAACCGGCCGCCAAGAAAGCGGTTGCCAAGAAGGCCGCCAAGAAGTAATCCGGACGCCCGCCTCGCGGGCTTCCACCGGATGACCGGTCCGGAAACGGACTGAGCCCCCGGAAAACAGAACCTCCGGGAGAATCTCCAAAGGATTCTCCCGGAGGTTTTCTTATGGGAACACTTTTCTTCCCCTGAAGAGGGGCGTTTCAGTGAGGGCGGGCGCTTTCGCCCGCCTGAAAGAAAAAAAGACTCGTTTTCTGTCCTCAACGGCGGTTTTCGGGTTGAGAGGGGGTTCTTCGTGACTTTGTGTCTTCGTGTGATTTCTTCCCAAACGTTTCTTTGCGCCTTCCATGTTTGTGTCTTTGTTGAACCGCATTTCACCCTGAAAACCGCAGTTGAACATCCCAGCCACGGCTTTCCTTTCAGGCGGG
>DAOPYU010000298.1:0-5825 GCA_035353095.1 Candidatus Sumerlaeota bacterium
TTTTGTCGGCCTCTTCGGCAAGACGGTGGGCCGGGTGGTGGACTGGGCGGACCGGCTTTTCGTGGATGGCTGGTTTGTGACCGGTCTGGCCCGGGGAACGCAGCTGACCGGCGAGGGGCTTTCGTATGCGCAAACGGGGCGGGTGCGCCAGTACCTGCTCTTTACGGTGGTGGGGTTGGCGCTTCTGGGGGGCGTTCTGGCGCTGGTCTTCTGAGAACGGGAGGTGTTTCAAGGGGTTCCCGTGTTCTCAGAAGTGTTTGACAGGTGAGATGCGGCTGATTCAGGGATTCGGTGAAGGACGAGAAACGCATGGACAAGTTACTACTGACGCTCATCACTTTTGTACCGCTGCTCGGCGCGGGGGTCATGCTGCTGGTACCCGGCGGTCAGGCCCGGCTCATACGCGGCATCGCGGTGGTGACCACGGGCGTGGTTTTCGCTCTGACCCTCGGCTTGTGGGCGGGGTTCGACCCCCAGTCAGTGGTAGCGGGCGCCGTCGGCTTGGGGGGAGAGGTCTATAAGGGGTATGACGCCAAAACGCTGGTCGAGGCCACATGGATCGCGCCCTACCACATCTACTACCGCCTCGGCGTGGATGGCTTGTCCGTTCTGTTGATCGTGATGACCGGCCTGCTTTCCTTCCTGGCCACTTTTACCGCATTCTCAATCCAGAAACAGGTCAAGAGTTTCTTTGTCCTCTACATGTTGCTGATCACGGGCATGATGGGGGTTTTCATGGCGCTCGATTTCTTCCTCTTCTACGTGTTCTGGGAAGTGATGCTCCTGCCGATGTACTTCCTGATCGGTATCTGGGGCGGGCCGCGCAAGGAGTACGCGGCGATCAAGTTCTTTATCTATACGTTGCTCGGCTCGGTCCTGATCATGATCGTCATGCTGGCCTACTACTTCAAGATGCAGACCTTTGAAGGGGGCAAGTACGCCGACTTTGCGTTCAACATCCCGCAGCTGGTGGCTCTGCGTCCGTTCCATGTGCCGGGTGGGCCGACCGTGTTCCAGCACCTGATGTTCTGGGGCTTGTTCATCGGGTTCGCCATCAAGGTGCCGATCTTCCCCTTCCACACCTGGTTGCCCGACGCCCACGTCGAGGCGCCCACGGCCATCTCGGTGATCCTGGCCGGCGTGCTGCTGAAGATGGGCGGGTACGGTATCCTGCGTTTCAACTACCCCCTGCTGCCTGAAGTGGGCGGTTCGCAATCGGTGATGATCTTCCTGGCGATTCTGGGGGTGGTCAACATTATCTATGGCGCGTTCTGCGCGCTGGGCCAGACGGACTTCAAGCGCCTGGTGGCCTACAGTTCCGTCTCGCACATGGGTTATGTGTTATTGGGGATCGCGGTGCTCAAGGAAGAAGCGGTCAACGGCGCGATCTTCCAGATGTTCGCCCACGGTATCAGTTCGGCGATGATGTTTATGCTCGTCGGCGTGCTCTATGAGCGCGCCCACCACCGCGAGATCGCGCGGTTCGGCGGGATCGGGGTCCAGATGCCCTTCTACTTCGCGATGTCCATCGTGGGTTTCTTCGCGTCGCTGGGGTTGCCGATGCTGATCGGTTTCATCGGTGAAGTGATGGTTTTCCTGGGCGCGTTCACGTACAGTCCGTGGATCACCGGCGTGGCGACGATCGGGATGCTGCTGACGGCGGCGTATATTCTCTGGACGATGCAGCGGGTGTACCTGGGCCCGGCCAATCCGGCGCACGCGGAGTTCAAGGACCTGAACTGGTGGGAATCGGTGGGGATCGTGCCGCTGGCTGTCTGCTCGATTCTCTTTGGGGTGGTGCCGATGATTGCCCTGAAAATCTATCTTCCCTCGACCCAGTTGTTCCTGAACCTGGTGGAGAACTTCAAGTAAGGGCTAAGACTGATGACCCTGTGTGAATTCTGGAGTACCTGCAGTGCCCTGCTTCCCGAACTGATCCTCGGGGGGGCGATCTGTGTGCTGATTCTGGCCGATATGTTCACGCCTTTGAACAAGAGCCGGGAGGTTTGTGGTGTGCTGGCCCTGTTGGGACTCGGGGCGGCGTTCGGCGTGACGGTTCAGCGGATGATGGGGGGCGTGGCGGTCGGTTCCGTTTTTGGAGATTCGGCGGCGGTTGAGAATTTTACCTTGTTGTTCCGTCTGATGTTCTTCGCTTCGACGGCGGGAGTCGTCTTCTTCTCGATGCGCACGCGTGAACTCGCCGGGTACCGGCACGGGGAGTATTATTCGTTGCTGCTCGGCGCCGTGCTTTCGGCCAGCCTTCTGATCGCTTCGCGCAACCTGATCCTCTTCGTGGTGGCGCTCGAAACGCTTTCCATGTGTTCGTACGTCCTGGCGGGTTTCATCAAGCACGAACGGATCTCGACCGAGTCGGGGTTGAAGTATCTGCTCTACGGTGCGGTGGCGTCCGGCGTGATGCTCTTTGGCATCAGTTACCTCTACGGCATGACGGGGACGGTACAGATCCCCGAGGTGACGAACGTGTTGATCCGGCTTTCCGAGTCCGGCGCGCTCAACCGCGAGACGGTGCTTCTGGCGTTCGTGCTGCTTCTGACAGGGCTGGGTTTCAAGATGACGGTGGTGCCGTTCCAGTTCTGGGCGCCGGACGTGTATCAGGGCGCCCCGACACCGGTCACGGCGTTTCTGGCCGTCGTGTCGAAGATTGCCGGGTTCGGCGGGTTGATGGTGATCCTGTCGCCGTTGTACGTTGCGGGTAATACGGCGGCAGTGGTGTCGGTCCACGCGCGGGCGATGCACCTGCCTCTCCTGCTGGGGTTCATCGCCGTGTTGACCATGACGTATGGCAACCTGGTGGCGTTGCGCCAGACGGACATCAAGCGGCTGTTCGCCTACTCTTCGATCGCGCACGCCGGGTACCTGCTGATGGGGCTGGCGGTCTTCAATGTGGATTCGCTCCGGGCCGTATTGGTCTATTTCATCATCTACCTGGTCATGAACCTGGGCGCTTTCTGGCTCATCGTGGTGCTGGTGGACCGTCTGGGCGGGTCGGACCTGGCCCGGTTCCGCGGGGCACGGTTCAAATCGCCGTTCCTGTTCTGGACCCTGTTCATTTTTCTCGTCTCGTTGACCGGTTTGCCTCCGACTTCCGGTTTCGCCGCCAAGCTGCTCGTCTTCGGCGTGGTGGTCAAGGCCGGGCTGGGGGCGATGGGGACGGGCGGCGCGAGCGGTTCGCTCGGCGCGTTGACGCCCGAGGCGTGGGCCTGGTTCGCGCTGGTCGTGGTGGCGGTTCTCAATAGCGCCATCTCGCTGGTCTATTACATGAAGATCGCCCGCGTGATGGCGTTCGAGGAACCCACCGATGAGAAGCCGATCGCGATGGACTGGCTGGATCGGACCGTGACGGTGGCCTTCGCCACGGCCACGCTGGTGTTGCTCTATTTCGCGCCGGTGCTGGCGCTGGTGGATCGCGCGTTGTAGGGAACGAGACTGATCGAAGGTATTCGGGGACAGGGGCATGCATTTCGACAAAGACAGAATCCTCACGGCTCTCAACGTGGCCTTCAGCGCCAAGTACTACTCGCTGGCGCAGTATGCGCTCGACGCTTCCCCCTATGTCCGCCCCGGTGAGGACAAACTGCTCTACGAAATCAAACTCGTGGCCGCGTGTGACCGGCGGCTGGCCGACCAGCTCGCCCTCGCCATCGAGCAACTCGAAGGGGTACCGCAACTGAGCGTCATAGACGAATCGGTCGCCTGCCTCAATTATCTGTCCCTGCGATATGTTTCCGGTGTGCTGTTGCTGGGGTTGGAAAAGCAACTGGCTTTGTTCGACGAGGGCCTGGCGCTGGTCCGGGACGTTGACCCGGTGGCGGGCGAAGAGGGGCGCATGAAGGCCGAGGCCAACCGGGTTTTCCTGGAACTGCACGAATCCACGCGCGGCCAGATTCTGCGCCTGCGCGAAATCCTCGCCGAACCCTTCGAAACGTCTTCCGAACCGGTTTCCGCTCCATCGGCCTGATACCGTGAACGTCCGAAAAAGCAAGTCGCCACGATTCCGGACCCCAGGAAAACACAGAAGTGTCACCCCAATACCGTCTTGTGAGCGGTCCCACGCCGTTCTCATACGAATTCGCAATCATTCCGTGACAACTGGAACGGATTTTCGAACTGATTTAACGCAAAGGCGCAAGGACGCGAAGGCGCAGGGATCGCAGGGATATTGAAGTGTTTTTCCTCTGCGACTTTGCGTCCCTGCGCCTCTGCGTTCTGTTGTTTGTTATCCTTTGACCGCAACTTGGTATAAGAGGACCCCCACCCCCGTAGGGGCGGGGGTCAAACCCGCCCTGCAGGCGCTCCGGATCTTGAAAGGGGGGGCAAACCCGCCCCGACGGGAAATCCTGGGTTCAGAACCCCCCGAACAGAGAATGGCTGAAGGGTTACGTTGCCTCAGACTTCTCGGGGGGAGAATCGGTTTTTATTCCGACTTTCCCGCCACTTCGCGGTAGAGGGTTGCGTATTGTTCGATGACCTTTTCTAAGGAGTAGTGCGCACGGATTCGCTCCCGCGCGGCTGCGCGTTGTTTGACCTTTTCCTCTGCGGGTAGGTCAAACACCGCCTCCCACGCCTCGGCCATCGCCTGCGGGTCGCGGGGGGGGGCGATCCGACCGGTGTCCCCGATGATCCGCGCCGAGTCGCCCACGTCGGTCGCCACGCACGGCACACCGCACGCCATCGCCTCGCCCAGCACCTGCGGGAACGACTCCGTCGTCGAGGAGGACACGGCCAGGTCCAGCGCGGCGGCCAGGCGCGGGATGTCCCGCCGGTCCCCGAGCAGGCGGCACCGACCCGTCAGACCGTTCGCTTCGATCCACGCGGCCAGCTGCGGGTTCTGCTCCGTCACGTCCCGGCCGCAGAGCAGGAAGTGCGCGTCGGGTCGTCGGTGCAGGAAGAGCCCCGCCGCCGTCAGGAACCCCGCCTGGTCCTTCTGCGCGTCGAAACGCCCGATCAGGCCGATCAGCGGCGCCTCGTCCGGGAGGGCGTATTCGCGCCGCACCTCGGCGCGCGCCGCCGGGTCGGGACGGAACAGGTCCAGGTCGAACCCGTTCGGGATCACGAGCAGTTTCTCGCGGGCGTACCCCGCTCGGGCGTGGACCTCGAGGCTGTCGTACGAATTGCACACGATCCGGCGGGGGAGCGAGGCCGAGAGCCGGGCGCACAGGCGCATGATCCAGATCGTCGTCCGTTTGCTCTTCTCCGGGTCGAGGCGGCTGTGGCGGATGTTCCAGAGGATCGGCGCGCGACTCACCGTGCGGGCGGTCAGCCCCCCCAGGAGGTCGGCGTGGTACATCCACGTCTGGACCACATCGGGCCGGAAGCGCCGGATGAGCCGGGCCATTCGGATCAGCCGCAGCGGATTGGGCGCGCCCGGTCGCAACCCCAGATCGTGGACCTGAATGCCCAGTTCGGCGATCCGGTCGCCGATCGGGTGGGTCCCCACGAGCGAAATCACCTCGCTCTGAAACGTCCCCCGGTCCAGGTGCGTCAGCAGCCGCAACAGCATCATCTCGGCGCCGCCGGTGGCCAGACTGGAAATGATATGCAGCGTTCGGATCATGCGACAGGGTGTCCCGAAAAGAGTTCTGGCCCAATAGGACAAGAGAACGCGGCGTTACCGCGCGTTGGCCTTCGGAAGGAGAGCATACAAGGCCAGACCTGTGAAAACAAGGCAATAGGGAACACGAAAGTTTGAAGTGTCTTGTTGGTCATTTCATGGAAGAACACCTTGAAATGGGAATAGAACGACTACTGCGTTTCTATTTGTTTGTCTCTTTGTCTCGATGGGGGGCAATTGTTGGCCCCGGAGG
>DAOPYU010000299.1:0-5818 GCA_035353095.1 Candidatus Sumerlaeota bacterium
GTGAACCAAAGCGGCTCGGAACCCTGCGGATGAAGAAACCCGTCGCGCAGCCAGAGCAACGTGGTCAGAACGCTCCCCACCTCGACGACGAACATGACCGGATTCTTCATCATGTGTTGCGGGGCCAGCTTGCGGAGACTGTCCAGCAGCGCCGGACGCAAAATCGCACCGCTGAAAAGCGAGACTTTTTTTGATCTTGGACCGCCAGTCATGGTCAGAACACCTTTCCATTCAGAGCCAGGAAATGCTCGACGATGGGGCCGAGCGAGAGCGCCGGGAAGAAAGTCAACGCCCCGACGATCAGGACCACCGCCACCAGCAGGACCAGAAACAGACCGCTGTCGGTCGGGAATGTCCCGGGACCGGCGGGGACCGTCTTCTTCTCCGCCATCGAACCGGCCAGCGCCAGGAGCGGCAGGATCATCAGGAAACGCCCGGCCAGCATCGCCAGACCCAGCGTGATGTTGTACCAGTCCGTGTTGGCGTTCAGACCCGCAAAGGCCGACCCGTTGTTGCCCGTCCCGCTGGTGAAGGCGTAAAGGATTTCGGACAACCCATGCGGTCCCGCATTATTGAGCGACGCGACCCCATAAGGCGCCACCACCGACCATGCCGCCAGCACGAGGATCAGCAACGGAAAAATCAGCACATAAAGCATGACCAGTTTCATCTCACGCGGCTCGATTTTTTTACCCAGATACTCCGGCGTACGCCCGACCATCAGTCCGGCAAGGAACACCGTGAGGAGGGTAAAGACGAGCATGCCGTAGAGCCCCGCTCCCACGCCGCCAAAAACGATCTCACCCAGTTGAATGTTGAGCAGCGGCACCAGGCCGCCCAGTGCGGTGAAACTGTCGTGCATGGCGTTGACCGCGCCGCACGAGGCATCGGTGGTGACGGTTGCGAACAGGGCGGAGTTCGCCACCCCGAAGCGCACTTCCTTCCCTTCCATATTCCCCGCCGACGTAACGGCCAATTCGCGTGCGACGGGATTACCCTGGGCCTCCGCCCAATAGCAAGCCGTAACCCCTGCAAGAAAAAGCACAGCCATTGCGCCAAAGAGAACCCAACCTTCCTTCTGGCGACCCGCCATACGCCCATAGGTGTAAGTCAGGGCGGCCGGAATGGAAAAGATCGCCAGCATCTGCAGAAAGTTGGTCAGAGGCGTGGGGTTCTCAAAGGGATGAGCGCTGTTGGTATTGAAAAATCCCCCTCCATTGGTCCCCAGTTCTTTGATCGCTTCCTGCGAGGCCACCGGTCCCATCGGCAGCACCTGTTTGGCGCCTTCCAGGGTCGTGACCTCCCGGTAGGCCGAAAAGTTCTGAATCACACCTTGTGAGACCAGCAGGAGCGCCAGCAGAATGCTCAGCGGCAGTAGCACGTAAAGCGTGGCGCGGATCAGGTCCACCCAGAAGTTGCCGAGGGTGGGCGACTCGCCCGCCTGAAGTTTTCGCGTGAGTCCCCGCGCCAGGGCCAGCGCAACGCCAAGCCCGGCAGCCGCTGAGATGAAATTGTGCCAGGCCAGTCCCGCCATCTGGGTCAGGTAACTCATCGTGGTCTCCCCGCCATAAGCCTGCCAGTTGGTGTTGGTTGTAAAACTCGCGGCGGTATTGAAGGCCAGCCACGGGGGCACCGGTCCCAGTTTCTGCGGGTTGAGGGGTAACACGTGTTGTAACCTCTGAATCAGATACGTGATCAGCAGGGTGACACCGCTGAAGAGAATCAGCGAGAAAGCGTATTCTCTCCATTCCTGCTCGCGTCGAGGGTCCACACCGCCCAAGCGGTAGATCCCCCGTTCCAGCGGTCCCAGAATGCGCGGCAGCGGCTGGCGCTCCCCCTCAAAGACGCGGAACATATAAGCGCCCAGGGGCTTGGTCACGGCCAGTACCGCCAGCGAAAAAAGGAGGATTTGTAACCATCCATTCAGTGTCATCGTACGATGTCCTTCAGAAGCGCTCAGGACGAAGCAGCGCATAAATGAGATAAATAAGGAGCAGGAGCGAAAGTATTGTACCGATTTGATAGTCAAGAGTCATGGTTTGTTTTCTCCCTGCAATTCACGGACGTCGGGTCAGCAGTTTTTCCAGAATCAGTCCAGCCGCCAGAAGGACCGATAGATGGTAAATTGCGGTTATGCCCTCCATGCCGGTTCCCGTCGGAATGCCGAAAGGGATCCAAACGAAGAGTACGGGATACAGAGTGCGTTTCATGTCCTTTCACCTCCTCAGACGGTCCAGTCCGTGGATATACAGAGTGCATAGAATCAAGAACGCTCCGGTGATTAAGATGACCAGCAGGTCCGTCATGATGGGCCTCCTTGCATTTTCAGGATGAGCATGGCACCTGCCTCGATCGCGTCTGATACGGGATGGCGTTCCAGCCGATCCACATAAGATTCATAGCAGGGATCAGGCCAAATTCATGGTAACGGTAAGATGTCTATCCTCAGTAATGTGCGGAGGAGTCTGAAACGAGGGATGAATTGAGGTATGCAAAATGCGATCAATCGCCCCCCACCGCCTTGGATTTTGCAATCCGTAGATCCGTGTTGATTGATACCCTGTTTCATTCAAAACGGTCCCCATGTAGGTGCGGGATAAGAGAATTGCGTGTTGGGCTTCTGTGCCATCCCCCCCCCCCCAGGGACCCCGCTTCTTTCCCGGATTGAAAAAAACCCTCGTGTCGTCGTGCCTTCGTGTGAAATGCGGTTCAACAACCCCACATGACGCTAAGAACCGCTTTAGAAAGAAATCACACGAAGACACGAAGTCACAAAGGCTCCCTGTCACCGCTCATTCTGCGTTTGTATCATTGTGAATGCAAATTCGTATGAGTGCAAAATTAGCAGGGAATGATTGATTGGTAAGCGCGATGCTCACTTATGGCTCTTCCTGGTATTTCTTCCGTTTACGCCACAGGGTGGAACTGTCCACACCCAGAATCTTTGCGGCTTCATCCAGGCTGGATGTACGGGCAATGACGCGCAGGATGTGTTCGCGTTCAATGGCTTCCAATGAAGAGTCGCCGCCGAGCTGCGGACCGGACTGAGCGGCGCCGACAATGCGTTCGGGCAACGCCGCGGGTTCAAGAGTCGCCCCCGGCCAGACAATAAGGGCGCGTTCCATCGCATTTCTCAGTTCGCGGATGTTCCCCGGCCAGTTGTAGGACAGAAGAATCTGTTCCGTTTCCCTGGATAGATTCGGAGCAAGTCGTCCAGCCGAGTGGGCAAAAAACTCAAGAAAACGCCGGGCCAGACGCGGCAAATCCTCGCGACGTTCCCGCAAGGGTGGCACGGTCACTTCAATCACGTTGATGCGGTAGAGCAGGTCTTCTCGGAAGCGGCCCGCCGCTACATCAGATTCAAGATCGCGATTGGTCGCGGCCACCACACGAACGTCGGCCCGACGCGTTCGGTTCTCACCAATCCGCTCGAACTGCTTTTCCTGCAGAAAACGCAACAACTTCGCCTGCAAGCCGGGCGAAATCTCGCCGATTTCGTCCAGAAAAAGCGTGCCCCCTTCAGCCGCCTCGACGCGACCGATCTGATCGCGTACGGCGCCGGTGAACGCCCCCCGCGCGTGGCCAAACAGTTCGCTGGCCAGTAAATCCTCGGAGAGGGTCGGACAATTGACCGTCACAAACGGGCGCGTGGCACGACTGCTCTGGGCATGCAGCGCCCGAGCCAGCACGCCTTTCCCGGTACCATTCTCCCCTCGGAGCAGGACCGACGCGTCCGAACCGGCCGCCCGGGCGATCAGATCGAATACCGTCTTCATCCGAGGAGAAACTGTTTCAAAGTCCACCTCGGGAACGGACTCCCGCAGTTGGTTCTCCAGGTTCGTCACCCGATGAACCAGCGCCCGTTGCTCCGCCATCTGTTCCACCACTTGCCGGATCTGGGCGGGGGTGAACGGTTTCGGAACGTAATCCTTCGCCCCACGCTTGATCGCCTCGACAGCCGTCTCGAAGGTGGCGTAAGCCGTGATGACCACGATGGTCAGACTCGGGTTTTCGACCAGGAGGCGGGGAATCAGATCCAGACCGCTTTCCATTCCCAGGCGCAGATCCAGGAAAGCCATATCGAAAGAGATGCGGGAGATCGCTTCCAGCGCCGCACCGCTCGATGCCGCCGCCTCCACCTGACAGCCCATCCCTTCCAGGCAGACAGCCAGTGTCGTGCGGATGTTCTTTTCGTCGTCAATAATCAGAATTCTCAACGCAGTCATTGTGTCTCCATCCCATTCTCCACAAAAACCTTAGCAAATCGAAGAACGGGGAAACGAGTGAAATATTCAAAATGTACGCGTTGCAATCTCATCTCGATTCAAGGTCCTAAGCGGGTTAACAACCCATTCACATTCGGTTGCTTTCGGGAATTTTGTATTTTCTCCCTGATGTGCCTTACGGGTTACCCCGCATCACACGGTCTTACATCACTCCCTCCTGAGAACACGTAAGTGGAGAGTGTGCAAATAAATACGCGACATAACTGAAGAAATTTCGTAACCCTTGAGCCGTCTGTTTCAGGTGGCTGATTTCTTTCCAGAACTGCAACTGCGGGAAACCGCGAAAATCGCGAAAAGTTCAAAATTTCGCGATTTTCGGTGCGCCAGGCGAAGTCTGGTTGATCTTACAATCTGAAAGGAGATTGCCCTGCTAATTGCTCGTTCAGCAGGGAGCGACGCGGGCGGCTCGCAGAGTGGTCCACCGGGCCGAAGCCCCACCGAGCGAACGCGCGAGCCGTAGCGCAAGCGAACCCGTTTCGGCCTCGTTTTGCGGGGGAGGCGGCCTGGCGCGGTCTGTCCCTGCCGCCGAAACTTGTCACTCTGAGACAGAATCCGGGCCGCAAGGCCAAGGAAGAGCCGAAGTTCCGCTTCTATTCTCTTTACGGCCACATCCGCCGGGAGGACGTGAACAGGGTTTTCTGCCCGATCCGATTCGAAGCGCTTCGGTTTACCCCTTCCTCTGGGAAACCGATTTTGTGCGCCATTCAGGCCCAACCGCCCCGACGGGTTGAACGGCAAGTACGGGGGAGGCCGTGTGTGGCGTCTTTCCCCGCTTGTTTCAGATTTCTCCCAGGGTTGCCAGTTCCTGCGCAGAGACGTTCTGGAACACACGCCCCTCGGCGTCCGTCAGGGAAAGAGAACCATCCTGTCCCCGAATCACTCGGCCCTCAATCTGCCCGTACGGATTGCGAATTTCATATTCCGTCTCCGAGATCCGGACAAAGTGCTTCTGGGCCACGATCCTTGTGTCACGCGAGAGGGTCAACGTCACCTCACGGCCATCCGCGGACGGCGACAAGGCGACTCTCGTCCCATCTTTTTCCTGATTGTACGAGAGATTCGTCTGGGAACCGGTCCAGAATTCGATCAGGTTGAACACCACCACATCCCCAATCGAGGTGCCGGCATAAACGGGGATAAAAAGCCACATGACGACCGATTGGGCCAACTTGCGCTGCATGGAACTTCCCTCGACCGAATCGTAAATATTGCGGTTTCCGTTATAGACGGCTCGTGTCAGGGGAAAGCGACCAAAACAGCCACCCAGCGACAACACCAACAAAATCCCCCCCAATCCACTGCAAATAGAAAAACGCCGTCTGCTGTTTTTCCCGAATACCGCCAACATGTTCGATTCTCCTCTCTCTGTCTTTGGCGAAGAAAAGACGCGCCGATACCCTGCCGCCCCAGGAACCTTTGCCCCGTGAACGGAACAAACCAACTCCCCTGCCTGCCAGATCCGGCAAGCAAGTCAATTCCTCAATATGAGATTATCCTCGCGCAGACCGTCCATCGCAAGGCGATTTTCTTTT
>DAOPYU010000300.1:0-5788 GCA_035353095.1 Candidatus Sumerlaeota bacterium
ACAACGCTTGAGACCTGGCATGGGACTCTCAAACCTCCACGGGTCAAGGGGACTCTCGGGGAACGGACTCGCTTGCGCGCCCTGCCTGCAGGACAAAACGAGACCATCCTCCCGAAACCTGCCGCTTCTCACCATTCGATACAAATGAGTGGGGACACGGGGTCCCCGTTACAGGCTTGCGCCAATTGGCAAGACGGCGCATCGAAAAGTCGAAAAGACCCAACAATTCACGCCTCTTTCGAGGCCATAGACACACCGACCCACCATTCTTATCGAATCGAAAGAATCTAGTCAAACCTTTTTTCGACTCTCTCGACACGTGTCAACTCCCCCTGCCACCGGAAAACTACCCCGTCGGCAAGGTCCGGTGCGTGTATTTGCGCGCCTGCGGACCCGAATAATCCGCCACCACCTGCCCCGAACCACGCAACTGATACTTGTAAATCGTCAGTCCCTCGAGGCCCACCGGCCCGCGGCTGTGGATCTTTTCCGTACTGATCCCGAGCTCCGCGCCCAATCCGTACCGGAACCCGTCGGCAAAACGCGTCGAGGCGTTGTGAACCACCGACGACGAATCCACCCGCGCCAGAAACCGTTCGGCCGCCGCCGCGTCCTCCGTCACGATCGCGTCGGTGTGGTGACTGCCGTACCGGTTGATATGCTCGATGGCCGCATCCAGATCCGCCACGGTCCGCACCGACAGAATCAGGTCCAGATATTCGGTCTTCCAGTCCGCCTCGACCGCTTCGCCACACCGCTCGACCGCAAAGCCCTGCGCCGCCAGCGCGGCCCGCGTTTCGGGACACAGCCGCAGTTCGACCCCCCGTTCGAGAAAGGCCTCGAGCACCACGCGCCCCACGCGCTCCACCGACTCGCGGTCGAACAGCAGCGTCTCGGTCGCGTTGCACACCGCCGGGTACTGGCACTTGGCATCCACCGCGATTCGCACGGCCTTTTCCCCGTCCGCCGCCGCGTGGATGTAGGTGTGGCAGATCCCGTCCCGGTGACCTGTCACCGGAATTTTCGTATGGTCCATGATGTACCGCACGAACTCGTTCGACCCGCGCGGCACGATCAGGTCTATCCATTCGTCGAGGTCCAGAATCTCGGCGATCTCCTCGCGCGTCTCGAGCAGCGTCATCCACCCGGCCGGCGCCCCCGCCGAACGCGCCGCCTCGTCGAGCACCCGCGCCAGCACGCGATTCGTCCCCAGCGCCTCGCTGCCCCCTTTCATGAGGACCGCATTGCCCGACTTCAGGCACAACGACGCGATCTGGGGCAGCGCGTCGGGCCGCGACTCGAAGATCATCGCGATGACCCCGATGGGGCACGACACCCGGTAGAGATTCAGTCCCTCGTCGAGTTCCGTGGCCCGCTGCACGCACCCCAGCGGGTCGGGCAGCGCCGCGACGCTCCACAACCCTTCGGCCACCCCGTCGAATTTGGCCCCGCTCAGGTCCAGCCGTTTCGCCGCGGCCTGCGTGATACGACCCGCGTCCACCAGTTTCTGAGCCGCCGCGCGATCCTGCGCGTTCGCGGCCAGAATTTCCTCGCGCCGCGCCTCGACCGCCTGCGCCATCGCCTCGAGCGCCCCGTTGCGCACCTCGAGGGACAACGCCGCCAGCGTCAGAGACGCCTGGCGCGCCCCGCGCGCCGATTGCACCACAAAACTCTCCGTCATCCCGCCTCACCTGACCTTTCCCGATTTCGCCGGAAGTCCCAAATTCTCACCGCGCTTCCTGCGCCCGCATCTCCACGATCTCATCCACCGTCAGCATCTTCGCATAGATCCACGCCAACGCTCCCATGAACGCCGCATGGACCTGCGCCGCCGGGACCTCGACCCCGTTCCACACCACCGCCCGCGTCGCGCACGCGTCGTGCGCCACCACGCACGTGTACCCGAAATCAAACGCCGCGCGCGTCACGGCATGCACGCACATGTGCGTCATCATGCCGGCAATGACCAGCCGCTCGATCCCCAGACCGTCCAGATACGCCTTCAAATCCGTTCCCTGAAAACTGTTCGGACCGTGCTTCACAAAAATGCGTTCTCCGTCCTTCGGCGCGACACTCGCGTGGATCTTCACCCCGTCGGTATCCGGCAGAAAGAACGGCGCACCCGGACGCGTCATCACATGCTGCACATGGCACACGGGCCATCCCGCCTCGCGCGCCACGGCCAGGAGTCGCCCAGCGGCCGCTCCCGCGCTCTCCGCGCCCTCCAGTTCCATCTTTCCCCCCGGAAAATAATCGTTCTGAATGTCCACCAGGACCAGCGCTGTTTTCATGTGCCCCTCCTGCCTTTTCCGCCTGTTCTCTTTCCCTAAAACGCAAACAGGACGAACGGCGCCCGCGCGCCCCCATCCTGTTGCGAAACCTCTCCACTTTCGACCGGCTCACACGCCGGGGGCCAACCGTTTTTCCAGAACCACCCGCGCCGCCTCGAGATCCTCGGGCGTGTCCACCCCGATACTGTCCAGCGCCGTCTCGATCGCCCGGATCTGGAAACCGTGTTCCAGAAACCGCAACTGCTCGAGTTTTTCCACCCGTTCGAGCGGCGAAGGGGGCAGTTTCACAATCTGGAGCAGCGCCTCGCGCCGGTACACATACAGCCCGAAATGCTTGAATCCCAGGAACGCCGGAACAGACGCCGAAGCCTCTTCCGGCGCAAACAACGCCAGATCCTCCGCCGACGCCCGCGTCAGGTTCGGCACACTCGACCGCGAAAAATAGAGCGCCCGGCCCGACAGGTCCAGCACCGCCTTGACCACGTGCGGCGACTCGAAATCCTCGCGCCGCGCAATCCGGATCACCGCCGTGCTGACCGCGCACGCCGGGTCCGACTCAAGCGCCTCGACCGCCCGGTCAATCACCTCGGGCGCGATCAGCGGCTCGTCGCCCTGGACGTTCACGATGATCGAAGCGTCCGGACGGCCCGCCACCACCTCGGCGATCCGGTCCGTCCCCGACGGGCAGTCGGGCGACGTCATCACCGCCCGGAACCCGTTCGCTTCGACCGCCCGAGCGATCCGCGCGTCGTCGGTGGCCACGACCACCTCATCCACCCGCTTCGCCTCGCGCGCCCGCTCGCAGGTGTGGACCACCAGCGGCTTGCCGCACAGATCCGCCAGCGGCTTGCCCGGAAAACGCGTCGAGGCGTACCGGGCCGGAATCACCGCAAGGACACTCATAGAACCCCTCTCCTCGCCTTCAACCCCGCAGAGGGGATCAGTAAATCACCTTGTTCAGCGGGTATTCGATGATCCCGCACGCGCCCGCGCGCCGCAGCGCCGGTATCAGCCGCTTGACTTCCGACTCGTCAATGATCACCTCGAGCGCGTACCAGCCCGCCTCGCCCAGGTGCGAAATCGTCGGACCCGTCAGGCTCGGCAGAATCTTCGAGACCGTCCCCATATCCTCTTTCTTCACGTTCAGTTTCAGCCCGACCTTGCCCTCCGAGGCCATCGCCCCATCGAGCAGAATCGCGATATTCTCGATCTTCTCGCGCTTCCACGGGTCCTTCCACGCCTCGCGATTCGCGATCAGCTGGTTCCACGTCTCCATGATCGTGTCCACGATGCGCAACTTGTTGGCGCGCAGCGAACTGCCCGTCTCGGTGATGTCCACAATCGCGTCCACAAATTCCGGCGCCTTGATCTCCGTGGCGCCCCACGAAAACTCCACGTCCGCCTTCACCCCATGCTTGCGCAGATACTGCTTCGTCAGGTTGACCACCTCGGTGGCGATCCGCTTGCCCTCGAGGTCCTTGACCGACTGGATCGGCGAATCCTCGGGCACACACAGCACCCAGCGCGGCTTGTTGCGCGACACCTTGGCGTACACCAGATCGCACACCGGCTGCACCTTGGCGCCATTTTCCTGGATCCAATCCAGACCCGTCAGCCCCACGTCGAGGATCCCCTCGTCCACATAGCGCGCAATCTCCTGGGCCCGGATCAGCATCGCCCGCACTTCCGGATCGTCACTGGTGACGTTATACGAGCGCGAAGGCACCGAGAATCGGTACCCCGCCTTGCGGAACAGGGCAAAGGTGGCCTCCTGCAGGCTCCCCTTGGGCAACCCGAGCGTCAGGATATTCGGCTTGGTCTCACTTTTTGGCTTTGTCATCTTTTTTTATCTTTCCTTTGATTTCGACTTTGGCTCCCTTGGGCGCCAAATCGTACAGTTCTTCCACATCCTGATTGGTCATGCCGATATAGCCGACCGACGCGTACTGCCCGATCGTGGACGGGTCGTTCGTCCCGTGGATGCTGGCGTTCGAGCCCTTCAGCGACATCAGACGCGTCCCCAGCACATTCCCCGGGTCCCCCGCCGGATACGTCCGGTCCGGACCGGTCCACGACGGGTTCTCCACCTTGCGCTCGATGCTGTAGGTCCCCCCGGGCACCCGCAACTCCTCACGCGGCATCCGGATCGCGTAACGCTTGAAAAACTTGCCCCGGTTCTGCAACAGCAACGTCAGCGACACTTTGTCCACCTCGATCGAAAAATCCGTCTGCGGAATCACCAGCTGCTTGCCGATGCTGAGCATTTTCGGATTGCGGATGCCGTTGACCCGCATCAGCAGCTCCGGCGAGACCTTGTAGGCCTTGCGCAGACTGTCGAGCGCGTCGCCCTTCTTGATCACGTGGAGCTGGAACTCGTCGTTCCCCTCCACCTCCTGGGGCGAAAAGAGGAGGCTGATGTTGATGTCACCCAGCAGCGCCTCTATCTTGGGTCGCTTGTCCGACGTCGGGTACGCCTCGAGCAGGCTCCAGAGCGTCTGACGCATCTTCATCCGGTCGCCCGACTCCTTGTAGTCAAGCTGCGCCAGCCCGAACTTCGCGTCGTCCACCACGTCGCTCTGATCGTACTTGGCCAGGATCTGGTCCCAATTCTCCTTCGCCTTGGCGAAATCCTCCTTGGCCAGCGCATGGTCCGCCAGCGCGGAAAGCGCCTTGGGAACGTGGCCGGACTCCGGAAACCGGTCGCAGATCGCCTGCCAGCACTGCACCGCCTTTTCCGTCGAACTCGTGGACTCGTACGACCCGGCCAGCTCCGTCAACAGAACATCGGCGTCGCGCATCTTCGGATTCTCGTTCAGAAGACGCACCAGCCCCTCCTGCGCCTTGTCATGCTGGTTCAGGACAATCCACTGCTTGCAGCGCGCCGCCTCATCGTTCAATTCCTGCTGCTTCTTCGACGCCTTGTACTTCACCCAGCCGTACCCGCCGCCCGCCAGCAGCAAAATCATGAAGAACGCCCCGACATACAAGGACCAGCGCATGATCTCGCACCCATCCATTCCCCCAAAAGAATCGCCGCAGCCCCCAGGGCCACGACCGGCCGCCGGAAATACCGATCCCTGCGCGGTTTTTACCACCGAACCGTCTCCCGGCCCGTGCAAGCTAACGGCCCCTCCCCGCCCTTGTCAAGCGGGAACTTGAAAGAAACCAGACGCCCCCCCGGGAAAACCGCCTCGCTCCCCCCCCCAAGGCCGGAGAATCCCGAAGCCTTGGGGGCGGAGAACCACCGACCGAGGCGAAAGATTCCCTCAAAACCGCAGCGGAGTACCCCCGCCCCGGCTTTTCTCCCAGGCGGGCAAGACCGCCCTCCATCAAACGCCCATTTTCAGGGGGAGAAAGCGGTTCCCGGGACCGCCAATCTCCCGATTGGCGCGGGAAATAAAGACTCTCCCAACCGGACGACGACTCTGAGGTGGCATGGGCGTCTCGCCCATGAAGAGGCTCCGGAAGAAAAACCCTGAAACCCGCAGTTGAGCGCC
>DAOPYU010000301.1:0-5787 GCA_035353095.1 Candidatus Sumerlaeota bacterium
CGCTGAAGCGGGCTGAGATCCTTTTTCAATACCATGACTTCTGGATTCTCCTGGGATCTTCCGAATTCATTGCATCTTGCCTGTTTATTCTGAAACCCGCTTGTGCGACAATTCTATCGAATGAACGGGCAACACTTCTCCCTGCGGGAGCGGGTTCCCCCGTTTCATTCCCCACACTATGCCACAGAGGTGTCCCTTGCCGACCCGACTCAAAGCCACCACCGGTTTTCCCGACCTGGACCGCCTGATCGGCGGCGTCCTGCCCGGAGACAACATTATCTGGGAAATCAACTCGGGCGTGACGGTGGATCGTTTTGCCGACAAATTCGTGGAAGCGTCGGAAAACGCACAGGCCAGCGTCGTGTACGTCAGTTTCAACCGCTCCCCTCAGACGATTTTTGCCCACTACGCAAACCTGATCTCCGCCGACCGCTTCACCCTGGTGGACTGTTTTTCCAAGGGGAAGGGCGGGGCGGACCCGATCTTCCTCGAATTCTACAGAAACACGCTCCACAACAATACCCTCTGTGTCGAAAACCCCGCCAATCCGGAAGAAATCGGCGCGGCCCTGACCGCCCTCGAATCCCGGGAAATCACCCCCACCCGGTACGTCTTCGACAGTATCACCGGCATGCTGGGACTGTGGGGGGACGAGGACAAGGTCCTGCGCTTTTTCAGCCAGGTCTGTCCCCGCCTCTACGACCGCCTGACCGTGGCGGAGTGGTTGCTCGAAACGGAAGCCCACAACGGTCCCTTTCTGGCCAAAGTCCGCCATGTCACCCAGATTGTCCTGGATGTCGCGCTGGAACACGGCATTCAGACTATTTCGGTCCAGAAGGCGGCCGGACGCAAAAGCGAGGACATCGGTATCCCCCAACGCTTTCGTTTCGACGAAACGGGGCAGCTCCGCATCGAGGCCAAATCGCGCGCCGACCGCGAACTGGGACTCCTGGCCGCCCTGGGAAATGCCTTGGGAAGCGCCCTGGACCCCCAGGCCTTCTTTGAGCGGACCATGGAAATTCTGGAGCGCGAACTGGGGATCAAACGCGGAACCCTGGTCCTGCTCGACACCGCCACCAAACGCCTGCGGATCGCGGCCGCTCACGGCCTGACCTCCGAAGAACGCGCCAAGGGCGAGTATGCCATCGGCGAAGGGATCACGGGTAAGGTGGTCGAAACCGGCCAACCCGAAGTGGTCAAGGACGTCGCCACCGATCCGCGGTTCCTCAACCGAACGACAGCGCGCAGTTCGGATTCCGAACAGAACACGGCGTTTCTCTGTGTGCCCCTCAAAGTGGATGGCGAAGTGATGGGGGCCTTGTCGGTGGACCGTCCCTTTGCGGTGGAAGCAACCCTGGACATGGACCTGCGCCTGATCACCATCGTGGCCTCCACCGTCGCACAGGTTTTGAAGATCAATCGCATCCTCCAGGTCGAGAAAGAAGAGATCCTGAACCGCGATGAAAAGATTCTCACGGATCTGAAAAGCCTCTACAAGATGGAGAGCATCGCGGGCCAGAGTGCCGCCATCTCGAAGGTCCTGACCACCGCCGCCATCGCCGCGCGCTCCTCCGCGTCGGTCCTCATCTCGGGCGAAACCGGTACCGGTAAGGAAATGGTCGCCAACGTCGTCCACTACAATTCCGACCGCGCCAAAGGCCCCATCATCAAGGTCAATTGCGGCGCCCTGCCCGAGTCGCTCCTCGAATCCGAACTGTTCGGCCACGTACGCGGTGCGTTTACCGGCGCCATCCGCGACCGCAAGGGCCGTTTCGAACTGGCCCACGGGGGCACCCTCTTTCTGGACGAAGTGGCCGAGATGAGCCCGCGCCTCCAAGTCAAACTCCTGCGCGTGCTTCAGGAACGCGAGTTCGAACCGGTCGGAGACATCCGAACCATCCGGGTGGACGTGCGCATTGTCGCGGCGAGCAATCGCGACCTGAAAGTGGGCATCAGGGAGGGGTGGTTCCGCGAGGACCTTTATTACCGCCTGAACGTTATTCCCATCCACCTGCCTCCCCTGCGCGAACGGCGCGAAGACATCCCCGCCCTCGTGGACCACTTCCTCAATGTCTATAACGCCCGAAACCGTACCAACGTGAGCCGACTGACCCGCGAGGTGCTCGATCTGCTGGTCTCCTACGACTGGCCCGGCAACGTGCGCGAACTGGAAAACTGTATCGAGCGCGTGGTGGTCATGAGTCCCGGCGACACCCTCTCGCTCGACCTGCTTCCAGAGGAGATCGTGGCGCAAAAGAAAAAGAATGAAGAACCCGGCGTCCCTCCCAGCGGCCAGATCGAAGAGGAAATCGAACGGGCCTGCGAACAGATCGGCGATCTGGGCCGCGCTCGGGAAAACCTGCTTCAACTGGTTGAAAAGGCTGTCATCCGCCGGGGCCTGACTACCGGCAGAAGCCAGCGGGAACTCTCCGAAACCCTCGGGGTGAGCCGGATGACCCTGCGCAAGAAAATCCGGGAACTGGGAATCGAATAACCCCGCCCCCCGCTTTCCTGAACCCCCAAACTCCCGGTTGATTTCTCTGGAATCCCCCCGGGGGCCGTCCTATAATCGTTCAAAACTGAGATACTTCATCCCTGTTCCGGTTTCCTTTCCGTGGGACAACCGGAGAGGGGGGGCATTGGCAGAATACCGCCACAATTTTCGGTCACCTTTTCGCCATTCCTGGGGGTTTTCCGAACCGGAGTTTTCTGTAAGGGGGGCAACCTGGAAACCGCAGTTGAGGACAGAAAACGAGTCTTATGTTCTTGTGTTATGGTGCGAAAACGGTTTGGGCTCCCTCACCTTCTGGGTGAGGGATTTGACTACGCCCATCAGGAGATGGGCGCTCCCGGCAACCGCTTTCTCCCCCAAAAAGTGGGCATTTCTGGGAGGGCGGGCGTCTCGCCCGCCTGAAAGGAAAGCCGTGGCTGGGATGTTCAACCGCGGTTTTCAGATTGAAAAGCGGGGGATGGCCATCGGCTTACGATTTCCGGTTTCGAAACACGGTCAACCGCTGTGCAGGAAATGGGTGTCCGGAAGGCCACAAATTAGCCCAGATGCTACATTTTAGACCAGGTGCGCCTGATTCCATAAAAGATATAACATGAAGGCAGCCCATGTAATTCCCCTACATTCAACCAATCAGGCAATATATTCAATATTTTGAATCTGGCATGGGGGTTGCACTCTTCTCAGACGCTGGTGCAAATTTGCAGGAAGGAATCCCAGATGCATCACTATCACCTACGCGACGAGAAAGACATGAGTGGCTGCGCTATCTCGGCAGTCATGTCCGAGGAGGGGAATCGCTTCTCGGGCGAAGAAATCATCCTTTCGATCACGAACATGCACGACCGGTCGAATGGATTGGGGGGAGGGTTCGCGGCTTACGGGATTTATCCCGACCGGGCGGACAAATATGCGATCCATATCATGTTCGACACCAACGCCGCTGTCACCGCCGTCGAACAGTACCTCTCCGAGACCTGCGATGTGGCCCATCAGGAAACGATCCCGACACGGCCCATCGATGCGATCCGGAACGTCCCGATTGTGCGCCGGTTCTTCGTGGACATCTCCAAACACATGCGGGAACGGTACTACAATGAGACGGAGGATGATATCATGGTGCGTATCACCATGAATATCAACCGTTCGATCGAAGGCGCCTTCGTGATGTCTTCGGGCAAGAACATGGGGGTCTTCAAGGGGGTGGGGTACCCGGAAGACATCGGTCGGTTCTTCCGCCTCGAGGAATACGAAGCCCACACCTGGCTCTCCCACGGACGTTTCCCAACGAACACCTCGGGCTGGTGGGGCGGGGCGCACCCTTTCGGCCTGCTGGACTGGGCCGTGGTCCACAACGGCGAAATCTCCTCGTACGGGATCAACCGCCGGTATCTGGAAAACTTCGGATACCTGTGTACGCTCCACACCGACACCGAGGTGATTGCCTATCTGGCGGACCTTCTGATGCGCAAGCACGCGCTGCCGCTCGAACGGGCCTGCCAGGTTCTGGCGCCCCCCTTCTGGTCGGCCATCGGCCGCATCGAAGATCCCGAGGAAGCGGAAACCGCGCGGGTTCTGCGGATGGTCTATGCCGGCGCCCTGCTCAACGGACCATTCAGCATCGTGATCGCCCATTCGGGCGGGATGATCGGCCTGAGCGACCGCACGAAGCTGCGCCCGATGGTCGCCGCCCGCAAAGACGACAAACTGTACATCTCAAGTGAAGAAGCTGCGATTCGAGAAGTCTGCGCGTCCCCCGACACCCTCTGGCATGTCGCGGGGGGCCAGCCCGTCATCGGAACGCTGAAGGAGGCTTGTCATGCGTAAATGGCTTGTCCAACCGGAGTTCGCCGTCGAGCGTGACGAGAACCGCTGTGTTCAATGTCAGGCTTGTGTTCGACAGTGCGCGAACGATGTCCACGCATTCGATAGTGTTTCAAACTGCGTCATCTCCGACGGTTCCAAATGCGTCGGCTGTCACCGCTGTGCCACCCTGTGTCCGACCAACGCCATCCAGATCAAACAGGTGGAACTCGATTTCCGACCCAACGCGAGTTGGACCCCGGCGACCATCCGGAACCTTTACAAACAGGCAGAAGGCGGCGGGGTGGTTCTGGCCGGCATGGGAAACGACAAACCCTACCGTATCTACTGGGACCACCTCTTGCTCAACGCCTCGCAGGTGACCAACCCCTCCATTGACCCGCTTCGCGAGCCAATGGAATTGCGGACCTTCCTGGGAGCGAAACCCGACCATGTCCACTTTGAAAAAACGGACGGGAAGACCCATCTGAAAACCACATCGAAGACAAAACTGGGACCGCAACTGGAATTGCAGATCCCGGTGATGTTTTCGGCCATGAGCTATGGGTCCATCAGCCTGAACGCCTCGATCGCCCTGGCGCGCGCCGCCGGATTGGCCGGAACCTTTGCGAACACGGGAGAAGGGGGACTTCACAAGTCCATTTTCCCCAACGCCGATAACATGATCGTCCAGGTTGCCTCGGGCCGCTTCGGGGTGGATGCCGCGTACCTCAATCGCGCCGCCGCCGTCGAAATCAAGATCGGCCAGGGCGCCAAGCCCGGGATCGGCGGCCACCTGCCGGGCAACAAGGTGGACCGCGAGGTTTCCCAGACCCGTATGATCCCAGAAGGGTCCGACGCCATTTCGCCGGCCCCGCATCACGATATCTACTCGATCGAGGATCTGCGTCAGCTTGTCTTCGCCATCAAGGAAGCCACGCGGTACGAAAAGCCGGTTTCCGTCAAGATCGCCGCCGTTCACAACATCGCGGCCATCGCCTCCGGTTGTGTTCACGCCGGGGCGGACATTGTGGCCATTGACGGCTTCCGGGGTGGCACCGGCGCCGCCCCGCTCATCACGCGCGACAACGTCGGTATTCCGATCGAACTGGCCCTCGCCTCTGTGGACACCCGGTTGCGCGAAGAAGGCATTCGCAACCGGGCGTCGCTGGTCTGCGCGGGCGGTATCCGTTCGAGCGGCGACGTCATCAAGGCCATCGCCCTGGGCGCCGACGCGGTCTATATCGGAACCGCCGCGTGTGTGGCGATGGGTTGTCACCTGTGCCAGAAGTGTTACACGGGCAAGTGCAACTGGGGCATCGCGACTCAGGACCCGACGCTGACGCGCCGTCTCAACCCGGAAGTGGCCGTTCAACGCCTGACGAACCTGCTGCGCGGCTGGGCCGCGGAAATCAAGGAAATCCTCGGGGGACTCGGGGTCACACTCCTGCAGGCGGCCGCGGCGCGGCGGGAAC
>DAOPYU010000302.1:0-5779 GCA_035353095.1 Candidatus Sumerlaeota bacterium
GAACGAGTGTGTGGCAGGCGTTGATGGAACATCGGGATTCGCTGAGAACTGAGGAACTCCTCATCAACATGGGGCCTCAACACCCTTCGACCCACGGCGTGTTGCGTCTGGTGGTGCGCACGGATGGCGAGATGGTGCGCGAGGCGTGGCCGCATCTGGGGTACCTGCATCGTTGTTTCGAGAAGGTAGCCGAATCGGTCACCTATGCCCAGGTGGTGCCCTATACGGACCGGCTGGATTATCTGGCCTCCATGAACAATGCCCAGGCCTTTTGCCTCGGGGTGGAAAAACTCGGTCGGATCGAAGTGCCGGAGCGCGCCTCGGCGTTGCGGGTGATGGTGGCGGAGTTGAACCGCATCGCCTCGCACTTGGTGGCGTTTGGTTCCTTTGCCATGGATCTGGGCGCTGTCACTCCCTTTCTGTATGCGTTTCGCGAGCGGGAGTTGATTATCTCGATTTTGGAGAAAATCAGCGGCGGACGGCTTCTGTACCACTACCCGCGCATCGGCGGGGTGGCGCGCGACCTGACGCCGGGGCTGGATCAGGAGATCCGCGACTTCCTCAAACAGATGCGGCGGGTGTGGCCGGAGTACAACGCGCTGCTGAGCGAAAATCAGATTTTTGTGAAGCGGACGGCCAACGTGGGGACAGTTACGCGCGAGCAGGCGATTGCGTGGGGCCTGACGGGGCCGTGTCTGCGCGGCAGCGGGGTGAAGTTCGACCTGCGCAAGGCTCAACCCTATTCGGGATACGAGAAGTACGACTTCGAGATTCCGGTGGGCGAGGGGGCCAAGGGTACCGTTGGCGACTGTTGGGACCGGTACTGGGTGCGCATGGTCGAGATGATGGAGAGTTGCCGGATCATCGAGCAGGCGCTGGACGGGTTGCCCGAAGGGCCGATCCAGTCGAAGGTGGCCAAGGTGTTGCGGTTGCCCCTGGGTGAGGTGTATGTGCCGTGCGAGAATCCGCGCGGGGAGTTGGGGTTCTTCATTGTCTCCGACGGCAAGACGCAGGCGTTGCGGATCAAGGCGCGTGGGCCGTCGTTCAACAATCTGAGTATCACGCACACGGTGTGTCAGGATGTGCTCATCGCCGATGTCGTAGCCATTCTCGGTTCTATTGATATTGTGTTGGGCGAGGTGGACCGGTAAGGGAAAGCCCCGAGTGGGTTGGGAGAAAATCGTCGAGAGGATCGAATAGACGCAGATGCAGGACGCCATCCAACAGATCCACAGTGGAGTGTTTGGCCTGTTGTGGCCCGAGATGCTCCGGTTGCCCACGTGGCTGGTGCTCACGGCGGGGTTCGTCGTGGGGGGTGCTCTGGTGCTGGTGTGGATGGCGCTCATGGCGCTTGCCTGGACGTATGGCGAGCGGCGCATCGCCGGTTTTATTCAGGTTCGGTATGGACCGAACCGGGTCGGGCCGTTGGGCCTTCTTCAGCCGGTCGCCGACGGGATCAAGTGCTTTTCCAAAGAGGACACGGTTCCCACCGTCGCCTACAAGTTCATGTACACGCTGGCGCCGTTGCTGGTGTTTCTCGGGGCGATGCTTCCGTTTGCGGCGTTGCCTTTCAGCCAGCGGCTGGTGCTGGCCGACATGCCGCTGGGACTCTATTACGTTCTGGCGTTCGAGGCCATCGAGGTCATCGGCATTCTGATGGCCGGTTGGGCGCCGGGCAGCAAGTGGTCGCTCTATGGCGGAATGCGTCTGGCCGCGCAGTTGCTTTCGTATGAAATTCCGATGGGGTTGTGTGCGCTGGTCATCATTCTGTTGTCGGGTTCGTTGAATCTGGGCGAGATTGTGACGTGGCAGTCCCAAAATGCGTGGGGGCTGGAACATCCCTGGGTTCTGGGGTGGGCGATTTTCCGTTCCCCCGTGACCTTTATCGCGTTCGTTATTTTCTTTGTGGCGGGGTTGGCGGCGTCCAAGCGCGCTCCGTTCGACCTGCCCGAGGCGGAGAGTGAGCTGGTGGCGGGGTACCACACCGAGTACAGCGGGCTGCGGTTTTCGTTCTTCTTCATGGCCGAGTATACGGCGATGTATGTTGTCTGCGCTCTGTCGGCGGTGCTTTTTCTGGGGGGCTGGTACGGTCCCGTTCCAATGCCGGACGTGGCGCCGGACAGTTCTCTGGCGGCCCGCTGGGTGGAACTGGTCGGACTTCAGGGGCTTCAGGGCGATCTTTCGATGATGCAGAAGATCGTATGCGCGGGCCGGACCCTGTGCGAGGCCTTGTTCCAGGGCGAGGGATTGCGGATTCTGGCGAGTGAGGCCATCGGGTTGTTCAACCTGTTGCTCAAGGCGTTCGGTTTGTACTTTGTGATGATCTGGGTACGTTGGACGTTGCCGCGCGTGCGTATTGATCAGGTGATGTATCTGTGTCTGAAGGTCTTGTTGCCCTTCTCGCTGGTGTGTTTGATTTGGGCGTTGATTCAGGTGGCGTTGTTCTAGTTGAGGATGTATTCCATGAGTGCCCGCACACGAAATGCCTTTGCCGAGTACTTTGCCAACCTCTGGGCGGGAATTGTCACGACCTGTGTGGGGATGCGTCTGACTCTGCGTTATTTCTTCTCGAAACCCATCACGATGCTCTATCCCGAGGAGCGCCCCGAGGTGCCTGCCGGCTTTCGGGGGTTGCACGCCTACGAGGAATCGAAGTGCATCGCCTGCAAGATGTGCGTGGCGGCCTGTCCGGTGGATTGTATTGCGATCGAAATGGTCGGACGGGGGAAGGATGCCCTGGTCACGCGTTATGAGATTGACTACAGCAGGTGCCTCTTCTGTGGACTCTGTGTGGCGGCCTGTCCGACTCAGTGTCTCTGGATGACGGAGGTCTATGACCTTTCCTGCACGTCGCGTCAGGCGTGTCGGCGTTCCTTTGCGCGTGCCAAAACGCAGGACGAAATCGCGGCGCACGAGCGGTTGATGGAACAGAAGGAAGCGGAGAAGAAGGCGCAGGCGGCCGAGGCGGCGCGGAAGAAAGCGGCGGAGGCCAAGCCGCAGGCGGACAAGACGGAGTAAGGATTTGCTGGGAACGGGAAGAAACACCCCGTTCAATTCAAGGAGAACAGGAAGGCCCGACAACCTTGCAAGGCGCACAAATCAGTTTCTGGTTGATTACGGCTCTGGTGCTGGTTTCCGGCGCGGCGGCTGCTTTCTCGCGCAGCATTGTGCGCGCGGCCTATTCGCTCTTTTTCACCCTGGCGGGCATGGCCGGGTATTATGTGCTGCTCGGATCGGACTTTCTGGCCATCACGCAGGTGATTATCTATGTCGGGGGGATTCTGGTGCTGTTGATGTTCGGCGTGCTTCTGACCAACCGGCCCGTCGAGCGGGTGCGCAAGGGGCGCCTCGCGCTCTATGCGGTCGGGAGTGTGGCCAGCGTGGCGCTGATGGGGTTTGTTCTCAACCGGATCATCCAGCAGACGCCCTGGCACGAGAGCGCCAACCTGCCCGAACCGGAGTCGAATCTGCCGCTTCTGGGGCGGATGCTCCTGGGCGAATACCTGGTTCCCTTCGAACTGGCGGGGATGACGCTGCTGTTGTGTCTGATTGGCGCCGCTTATCTGGTGAGGCGAAAAGAGAGATAAGACGATGAATCCCGGTTTGCAGACCTATCTGATGGTGGCCGCCCTGCTTTTCGCGTTCGGGGTGGTGGCCTGTGTCTCGCGTCGTAACGCGATCGGCATCCTGATCGGGATCGAGTTGATCCTCAACGCCGCGATACTGAATTTCATGGCGTTCTGGCGTTTCGGTGGGATGGTGAGCGAGGGGCCGAACGCTCTGGCGGGTCCGCTGTTCGGGGTTTTCATCATCCTGCTGGCGGCCTGCGAGGCGGCGATCGCGCTGGCCGTGCTGTTGAGTCTGTTTTTCAATTTCGGGTCGGTGGATGTGGATGCCATCCGGCAGATGAAGAGGTAATCGAGGCGCGCGTTGCGCGGACGCCCGGTTCTTCCGGGCCGGAATGACACCCTGATGGACGATTGAGGTAAGCCACTTGGGCCTGACTGTCACGCTTGCACTTCTGATTCTTTTGATCCCGCTGGGGACTTTTCTGGTGATGGCGCTGTTCCACAACCGCCTGCCGCGTCATGGCGACTGGCTGGCGACCGGGGCGTTGGGCGTGAGTCTGGCGTTGTCGTGCGGGGTGGCCGTGCAGGCGTTGCTGTCGCCTTCGCTCCTGCTGGCCAACTGGAACTTTAACTGGTTGCCCATGACGATGGGCCCGGCCCTCCAGGGGGGGCTGATGGTGGACCGTTTGACGGCGGTGATGCTGGTGGTTGTGACGCTGGTCAGTTTTCTGGTCCACCTCTTCTCGACAAAATACATGGAAGGCGATGTGCGTTTCGGGCGGTATTATTGTGGCCTGTTGTTGTTCACGACCTCCATGCTGGGGCTGGTTCTGGCCAACAACCTGCTGTTCCTCTTTGTGGCCTGGGAACTGGTCGGGCTGTCCTCGTACCTGTTGATCGGACACTGGTACGAAAAGAAGTCGGCCTCCGACGCGGCCATCAAGGCGTTCATCACCACCCGCGTGGGGGATGTGGGGATGCTCGTGGGGCTGATGATCTGTTACGGGAAGGTCGGATCGCTGCAATATGCGGATGTTTTCGCGGCGGTGGCCAATGGCACGCTGGCGGGTAACTGGCAGACCCTTGCCGGGGTGGGAATTTTTCTGGGCGCCATGGGCAAGAGCGCGCAGTTCCCGCTGCACGTCTGGCTGCCTGACGCGATGGAAGGCCCCACGCCGGTCAGCGCCCTGATCCACGCCGCCACGATGGTGGCCGCCGGGGTGTACCTGGTCGGGCGCGTGCTGCCGATTTTCGATGAGAGAACCCTTCTGTTCATCGCCTATACGGGGGGGATCACGGCGATCTTTGCAGCCACCATTGCCCTGGTTCAGGACGACATCAAGAAGGTACTGGCCTACTCGACGGTGAGTCAGCTGGGGTATATGATCATGGCCCTGGGAGTCGGGGGATATGTGTCGGGTCTGTTCCACCTGACCACGCACGCCTTCTTCAAGGCGTGCCTCTTCCTGGGGTCGGGCGCGGTGATCCACGCGATGCACCACGAGCAGTCGTTGAGCAAGTACGGTGGGTTGGCGAAGAAGATGCCCATCACGGCGGTCTGTTACCTGCTGGCGACGCTGGCGCTGTGCGGGGTCCCGCCCTTTGCGGGTTTCTGGAGTAAGGACCTGATTCTGGGGGACGCGCTCGGTTTCGCGATGGTCAGCGGCAAGCATTGGTTCCTGCCGGTGGCCGGTTTTACGACCGCGTTCCTCACGGCGTTCTACATGTTCCGGCAGTACTTCCTGACGTTCACCGGCAAGCCGCGCGATCCCCATGCGTACGACCACGCCCACGAGGTGAGGTGGCAGATGTGGTTGCCTCTGGCGATCCTGGGTTCGTTGGCGCTGGTGGGGGGGGGCTTCGGGAAGTGGTTTGGCAAGGTGGTTCCGAAGGTGGACGGCGTGGCTCAGGTCCGCCTGTTTCAGGAATCGGGTTATTCCACCCCGGCGATTGAGGACTTGCTCAAGAACGCGCCGGTTGCCGATGTTACCGCTTCCGAAGGACATGGCGCCGCGCCTGCCGAGGGGCATGGCGAAAGCCAGGAAGCCGTGATCCACCACGCGCATGTGCTGGCGATGAAGTTGTCCATTTTCCTGGCGTTTGCGGGGATTGGGCTGGGGTCTCTGATGTACTACGAGCGCAAGAGCGGTCGGTCGGTTCTGAATCCGGCGACTCTGGCCCGGCGGTTCAGCTGGGTCCACAAACTGCTG
>DAOPYU010000303.1:0-5777 GCA_035353095.1 Candidatus Sumerlaeota bacterium
ACGCCGTATACGTGGAGCGCCTGCCGGGCGGCCCCTACGGATTCTTTCTTCAGATCGGGAACCTCTTCTCGGGGGAGCGAGAGGTGGCAAAAGGCCTTACACTTCTACTCAATCACAAAAAGCGCGACGGAGTCCTGGTCCTTCACGAACACCCGGTTCCCTGAGACCACCGGGTAAGCGTAGATCGCGGTGTCGGACACTTTCAGGCGGGCCAGTTCTTCGTATTGCTTGTCGGTGGCCTTGAAGGCGATGAGGCCGGATTGCTCCGGCAGAGCCAGCAGGCAGGAGCCGGCGTCCACGATCTCCCCGAAGCCGCTTTCCTTCTTGTCGGTTATCCAGGCGGTCTTGCCTGTCTGGGCGTTCAGACAGAAAAAGAAACCCTTGTCGGAAAGACCATAGAGGAAACCGTCTTTCAAGACGGGTGAGTTGTACTGGATGGCGACTTCCGCATTGTCCCAGACCGGCTTGGCGGTGAAGGTGTCCCCCTGTTTTTCGATCTTGACGGCATGGGTTCCCCGGTTCTGACCGGTATAGATGACGGTCTGGCCCTCTACGATGGGAGTGGCGGTGTTGTAGGCCCGCTCCTGAGGCGGGAAGGGGATCTGCCAGAGCAGTTTGCCGTCGGCCAGCGCCACTCCCGCGACGCTCTTTTCGGTGAGCGTGACAATCTGTTTCACTCCGTCCACGGTCATCAGGACCGGTGAGGCGTAACCGGGGCCTTCCGCTTCCCATTTCCATTTCACGTCACCCGAGGCCAGTTCGAACGCTATCAGGGCGCCTTGGCCTTCCTTACCCAAGTGGGCGATCACCAGACCGTCCACGATCAGGGGAGACATGCTGGTGAAGAATCGGAGGACGGTCTTCGTGAATTCGGTTTTGCGCCACAGCATTTTTCCGTTGCTGGCGTCGAGACAGGAGAGGACACCGCACACGCCCAATGTCACGATCTTTCCGTCCGAGACGGCCAGTGAACTACGGGGACCGGGGTGCCGTCCGGCGGCGCCAGTGGCCGCGCCAGTCGCGTATTTTTCGATCCAGACCTCTTTGCCGTCCGTGGCATTCAGGCAGCGGGTGACTTCTTCCTCGCCCTGACGGGCGAAGACATAGAGTTTGTCTCCCACCAGGGCGGGGGTTGCGTCCGCCGCTCCGACGGGGACCCTCCACTTGGCGGTCAGTTCCTTGGGCCAGGTCTGTGGCGCTTTGAAATCGCTCACTTTCCCGTCCCGGTTGGACCCGCGCCACTGGGGCCAGTCGGCAGCCGGAAGGCTGGAGACGGCCCAGAGGATCAGGATACTCGATACCACAATCCACCTCGACTTCGCGTTCTTCATGACAACCTCCTTCATCTGGGTTGAATGGCAGAATCAAAGGACGCCTCGCGCGGAGGACGCCATTTTCTTTGTCTCGGATCAGGAAGCCGGATAGCCCACCGTTTGCCCATAGAGAATCCGTTGCTCGGGACGCAATTTCAACATTTTGGCCAGTTCTTCCTTGTTGCAGTTGTGAAACCAGGCGGCCAGTCCCTGCGATGCGGCAAACAGATAGACATTGCCGGCGATCATGCCGGTGGCCACATTGTAGTAGGACTTCTGGATTTCCGGATCTTTCAGGCCGGGTTCCTGGAATCGAGCTTGGGAATATTTGGCCAGGTCCGCGACGAAGATCAGATTCACGGGCGCCTTGGCCATGGCTCCGCTGCGTCCGTGGGTGGCCACCTTGTCTCGCAGGTCGCCTGCGATGACTGGAGTCAACTGGTGCGGGGTGGCTTCGTACAGGTAGATCCCTTCTGCCAGGACGACATAGAGGTCTATTTCCTGGGCGTTGCTCGCGGTGGCGGCGGTGCGATTCCCGTTCTCTCGATTAACTCCGAATGCGGCCCAGAGAAGATTTGAGAGCATCTGAGGGGGAGGCGCGTCTTCCTTGATACTGCGGATGGTTTTGCGCTCCTTCAGCGCTTCCAGGACGGACTTTCCTCCTTCCATCTGAGGTTTGGGGAGGGAAATGGGGGAGAGGGAAGGAGAGTTGGGGGACTTTTCCTGAGCGAGACCGGAGAGGGTACCTCCCAGGACCGCCAGGGCGGGAAGGGTCTGGACAAATCGTCTGCGATTCATAGTCTGACTCCTGTATCGCTCAAATGGTGGGACGATCTTTTCTGGAATACTTGAAGATCCCCATTCTTTCTCGATCCGGAAAGCCGAATTTTTTGTAGATTCTTTCCGGTCAGAATTTTCGAAACTTTCAATGGTTCCATTGTGTACTTTCCCCTTCTTTTGTCAAGAATTAGGGAAAGGTCCCCCCATAAGTTCAGGGGAAGAACATTCCGACCTGTCGTTTTTTCTGGAAGAATGTCGGAAAAAAGGGTTGAAAACGGGAGAGGCGATTTGCGAGAGTGGACAGGCTGAGTCGGAACGGAGTGCAGGTGATTTTTCTCCGATTGGCAGGGGGGCTGCCAGAGGGGACAAAAAAGACACCGGACTTCGTTAACGATAACGAAAATGAGAGGACGAAGACAAAAGGGGAATGCGTTGCCCGTCTGAACGGGTATTTTTAAATCATGCCGCGGCATGAAGATCGAAACGAGGAGGAAAATGAGGACATGAAGAAACTGCTCGCAATCAGCCTGTTGTGGATCTGCGCCTGGGCGGGGGCCGAAGACAAGGTCAATTGTCCGATTGCCGAAGGACCGTTCAAGCCCGACATGGAGTCGCTCAAGCAGTATCAGTACCCCGAGTGGTTCCGCGACGCCAAGTTTGGGATCTGGGCGCACTGGGGGCCTCAGGCCGTTCCGATGGATGGCGACTGGTATGCCCGGGGGATGTACGAGGAAGGCAACAAGCACTACAAGTACCACACGAAGAACTACGGCCACCCGTCGGAATTCGGTTACAAGGACATCATTCCGCTGTGGAAGGCGGAGAAGTGGGACCCGGAGCGTCTCATGGCGTTGTACAAGAAAGCCGGCGCCAAATACTTCGTCAGTATGGGCACGCACCACGACAATTTCTTCCTGTGGGACTCGAAGATCCACCGGTGGAATTCCGTGCAGATGGGGCCCAAACGCGACGTGGTGGGGGAGTGGCAGAAGGCCGCGAAGAAACAGGGACTGAAGTTCGGGGTTTCGGAGCATCTGGGCGCCAGTTTCACCTGGTTCCAGTCCAGCCACAAGGCGGACAAGACCGGTCCGAAGGCGGGCGTGCCCTATGACGGAGCCGATCCGAAGTACTGGGATCTCTACCATTTCCCTGCCGATCCGGACGACACGGGGTGGTACAGCAAAAACCCGAAATGGCACCAGCAATGGTATGACGAAATCAAGGAACTGGTGGACAAGTACCAGCCCGACCTGCTTTATACGGATGGCGCGATTCCGTTCGGAAATGAGGTGGGGTTGAGCATGGTGGCGCACTTCTACAACGCCAGCGCCGCTCGCGAGGGGGGCAAGACCCAGGTGGTCTATAACTGCAAACAGGAGTCTGGCGGTCGCTGGGTTCAGGATATCGAGCGTGGCATTCTGCCCAGGATCGATCCCTACCCCTGGCAGACCGATACCTCGATCGGCGACTGGTACTACAACCGCGACTGGAAGTTCCAGCCGGTGAAATGGGTCATCCACATGCTGGTGGACAATGTCAGCAAGAACGGCAATCTGTTGCTGAATGTGGTGCAGCGTCCGGACGGGTCGCTCGACCCGGAGGTGGAACAGATGCTCGAGCAACTGGCCACGTGGAACGCCGTGCATGGCGAGGCGATCTTTGGAACGCGCCCGTGGCAGGTCTATGGTGAGAGCAAGGTGAAGGTCAAGGGGGAAAGTTTTAAGGAGGATTTCAAGTACGACGCCCGGGAAATTCGTTTCACAACGAAGGGCGCCACACTCTATGCCATCGCGCTGGGTTGGCCGGAGGATGGACAGCTCGTGGTTCGCTCGCTTGCCAAGCCTGCGGGTGAAAACATCAACAAGATCGAGTCCGTCAGCCTGCTCGGTTCCGACGCCAAACTCGACTGGAAGCAGACCGCCGAGGGACTGGTGGTTACGCTTCCGAATCAGAAGGTGTCTGAATTTACCGCGGCGCTGAAAATCGCCGGCAGCGACCTCAAGGCGGTTCCTTTCGTCGTTGAGGCCGAGGTTGTCAAGGCGGATGCCAAGGGGGTGTTCACCCTCTCAGCCGATCTGGCGGAATTGCACGGCGATCAGATCAAGACGGAAGAAAAAGGGGGACAGAGCAATATCGGGTTCTGGAATCGGGGACAGGACTGGGCCTCGTGGAAGGTCCGGTTTGCGAAGGCCGGCAAGTTCAAAGTGGCCCTGAATGGCGCTTCGGTGAGTGACGCAGCCGAATTTGTGGTGGAAGTGGCGGGTCAGACGGTCACCGGGAAAGCCGCCAACACCGGCAGCTGGGACAAGTTCGAGAAGGTGGATCTGGGCTCGATCGAGATCAAGCAGGCGGGCGATCAGGAAGTCAAGATCCGTCCGAAGGACGAGAAGAATTGGAAGCCGCTCAATCTGCGGAGTCTGACGTTGCAGTCCGCCGAATAAACAGGAGTGATCTTCAACGTTGAGGTAAAAGAATCCCCGTTCGGCTTGGGAGCCGAACGGGGATTCTTCATAGGAAAATGGCTGAGTGAAATCAGGCCTTGCCCATTTTCTTCAGGGCTTCGATGCAGCCCTTGACGTTTTCCAGCGGCTTTGTGCCGCTCTCGTGCTCGACGACGTACCACTGGGTCACGCCGTTCTTCTCGCAGATGTCGAAGACGGACTTGAAGTCCACCTTGCCTTCGCCGATGACCGAGTCGGGCGACGGGCCGCCCCATTCCTTCAGGTGGATCGTAACGGCGCGCTTGGAGTACTTCTTGAGCACTTCGACCGGGTTGGCCTTGCCTTCCATGCAGTTGGACGTGTCGAGCTGCATGACGACGTCGTCCTTGGTGTTGCCGAAGAATGTATCCCAGCAGGACTCCCCATCGATCTTGTTGAAGTCGTGACCGTGAGCGTGGTAGCCGAGGTACATTTTCTCGGCTTTCACCTTCTCGACCTGTTCGTTGAACAGTTTGGCCAGATCCAGCCAGCCCTGTTTGGTTTTGCCGTCCATGTAGGGCACCATGAGGTATTTGTTGCCGAGCGTTTTGTTGAACTCGATGGTGGCGGCCAGTTTGTCGGGCTGGATGGTTTCGAGCGGGGTGTGGGTGCCGCAGCACACCAGACCGTTGTCATCGAGCAGTTTGCGCAGTTCGGCGGCTTTCTTGTCGTAATACCCGGCGAATTCCACTCCCTTGTAACCCATCTTGGCGACGGCTTCGATCGTTTTGGGCAGATCTTTGGGGGCGTCGGCGCGCAGGGAATAGAGCTGCAGGCCGACGGGGATCTTCTTCTGCTCGGCGGCAGAGAGCAGTTCGGGCAGGCTCATGGAGGCGGCGGCCAACGCGCCGACCTTCAAAAAGCCACGGCGCGACACGGAATTGGACGAAAAGAATGTCATCGGTAGTCTCCTGTTTCCTCTAATTTGTCAAAGCATGGCACAATGTGCGATTTGGAAAATACGCCAATCGCGTCCGTTCTGGCAATCAGAAAAGCGAAAGAAAAAGAGGGACTCACAGGAGAATTCAAAAGTCTGATACAGCCGTGATAAACCGAGAGACTCCAACCGATCTGTCCTGTGAAGTTGGCCTGCTTCAGCAGGCTGTTCTTTGCCCCTGCTTCAGCAGGGGGGAAGGGGGATTCTCTTCTTTTTTTGAAGCGCGCTTCAGCGCGGCTTCCCGGGAATGCTTCACGCCCGGTCGTA
>DAOPYU010000304.1:0-5728 GCA_035353095.1 Candidatus Sumerlaeota bacterium
GAAAAACCGTCTCGCCGAGGGGAACAACGACGGGACGAAATAGTGGTCCGGCGGAATGGGTCGGGCAGGCTGGGAGGGTGGACGCGGAGGATCAGGTGCGTTTCCAATCCACTCCGTCCATCTCATGCGTTTTGTCCACCCGGTCCATTCCAGAAACCGAGACGGACAAAACACGACACCGTGGTTGAAACCGGGAAGAAAGGATGATCGGACAAATGCTTCGTACGACGAGAACAATGGTGGTTCTGCTGGGAGTATTGGGAATTTTCTCCGGGTGTGCGCAGATCGGTGTCTGGCGGGGGGCGCGCGACGCCTATGTCTTCACCTATTTCACGAAGAACGGCGAGGACGGCGTCCGCCTGCTGGGGAGCCGCGACGGGTTGATCTGGGCCCCCCTCAATGGTGGTCACACCTTCCTCGAACCGAAGGTCGGCGAGTCCAAACTGACCCGCGACCCGTGCGTCATTCAGGGACCGGACAAGCAGTTCCACATGGTCTGGACCTCCGGCTGGAAAGAACGGGGGATCGGCCTGGCGCACTCGAAGGACCTCATCGAGTGGTCGGAACAGACCAGCCTGCCGGTCATGGCCGACGAACCGACGGCGGAAAACGTCTGGGCGCCGGAAATCCTCTACGACGACGAGACGAAAGAGTACGTGATCTACTGGGCCACCACGATCCCGGGCCGCTTCCCCGAAACGGCGCAGAGCGGGGACCACAACCACCGGATCTATTGCACCACGACGAAAGACTTCAAGACCTGGACAAAAACCCGCCTGTTCTATGAACCCGGGGTCAACGTCATTGACGCCACGATCCAGAAGGTGGGGCCGCACCGGTACGCGATGTTCATCAAGGACGAGACGCTGAAGCCCACGGCACAGAAGAACCTGCGCGTGGCGTTTGCTGAAAAGGCCCAGGGGCCCTACGGCCCTCTGTCGGAACCGATCACGGGGAAATACTGGGCCGAAGGTCCCACGGCGGTCCGGATCGGCGACGCCTGGGTGGTTTATTTCGACAAATACACGGAAGGCCAGTATGGCGCGGTGCGCTCGAAGGACCTGAAAAACTGGGAGGATATCTCCGACCAGGTCCAGTTCCCCCTCGGGGTGCGCCACGGCACCGTCCTGCGCGTCAGGCCTTCGGTGCTGGATCGCCTGGAACAATACGACTGAGCCTCGGGTGAACACTCTCCGGCTCAGCATTCTCGAATGGATTGACCCGAGAAAAAGGTTGACACCACCCGGGCCGATCTGGAAACTAACCGGTACTATGGCCAAGAAAAAACCCTTCACAAAACCCCCAAGATCTTTCGACGACGAAACGGCCCGCCCGGCTTCCCCGTCGTACCGCGACATGGAACTGGCCGCGTCCGCCAACGTGCGCCGCGCGCCTGCCGCGACTCCCGCTTCCGGCCCCCAGACGGAAGCCCCCCCGGTCGTGAATCTTCAGGGCGCCCTCGACCACACCTACCAGGTGTGTCAGTCGGGCATCGAATGGCTGACCATTCCCCGCCTTCTGCTCGGGGGCGGAACGCTTTTCGCCCTCCTGCTGGTGGCGCTGCTCGTGCTCCAGAGCGACACGATCAACAAGGTCCGGGGCGACTTCGCCTACGATGCGGGCCAGTGGGAACAGGCGGCGGTTCTGTACGCTCCCTACCTGAAGAATTTCGACAAGAACCTGTGTCCCGACATGGCCGAAGCATGCCTGAAGTCGGCCCGGTCGCATCTCGAGATGAAACAGTATCCCGACGCGCTCGACGCGCTGGCCCTGGCCGAAAAGTCCGAACACCGGGCCAAATACTCCGACACCCCGCGGCTCAAACCGGACCGGTTCGCCTACACGGGCTGGGCTCTGATGGAAACGAACGACACCTCGCGCGCGCTCAGCAACCTGAACCAGGCAGTGGCCGCCGACCCGGCCCACCCGCTGGCCAACTACCTGCTGGGCCAGTACTATGAAAAACAGGGCGCGCTTGCCCAGGCCATTCCGTACTTCGATCGGCTGGTCGGCCTGCCGCAGTATCAGGAGGTTTGTGACGGGTTCCGCAAGCGGTTCGACAACATCGCCGCACTCGTGCCCGCCGACGAATTGCAAGGGGTCCCGGAAAAAATCGAGGTCCAGCCGAAAACCTCCGTTCCGGCTAAAATGGTTCCTTCAAAAGCCAAAGGGCCTATCCCGCCCAAACCGGTCAATATCCCGCCCGCACTGGGAGGGCCCATCCCCGCCGAGGTGCAGCAGGCGATCACCCCGCCACAGAAAGCGCCCGTCCCGGCGGTGCCCAAACCCGCAGCCCCCAAAGCGGTGGCCCCGGTCTCGGCTCCTGCGCCGGTCGCCCCTGCGGCGCCCGAGGCGGCTCCGGCCCCGGTTGCGCCCGCCGGGAAGTAGTTTCGGGGCTTTCCGCTTTCTTTTTCGGATAGATGTAACGGCACGGGTACGACGCCCGTGCCATTTCTTTTCACCTCGCTCAACGTAACGTGGGGGAGGAGGGGGGTCTCTTGGCCAAGGCAAAAACCGTTTACCTGTGTACCGAATGTGGCAACGACACCTCGAAGTGGGCGGGGCGCTGCCCGGCCTGTGGGGCGTGGAACACGCTCGTGGAGGAAACCCTGCGTCCGACACCCGGCGGGTTCCGGAGCGGCGCGGCGGGAGCGGGCCTGCTCAGTTCGCGCCCTCCCCAACCCATCACCGAAATTCCCCCCGACGACGGGCGGCGTATGGCGACCGGGGTCCACGAGTTCGACCGTATATTGGGCGGCGGCCTGGTCGAGGGGTCGGTGACGCTCCTCGGGGGCGAGCCGGGGGTGGGCAAGTCCACCCTGATGCTCCAGGTGGCCAAGAGCCTGGCCGCCGCGTTCGGCGAAGGGGCGCCCGGAGTGGCCGACTGGGCCGGACGGCCGGTGCTCTACATCACGGGCGAAGAATCCGCTCGTCAGACGCGGATGCGGGCCGAGCGGCTCAACGCCTTCCACCCGGCGTTGCTGGTCCAGTGCGAGACGGATGTGGATACCATCGCGTCCACGCTCGATAAGGTCCAGCCCGGTGTGGCGGTGATTGATTCGATCCAGACGCTCTACTCGGCGCAGGTGGCCTCGGCGCCGGGCAGTGTGGCGCAGATCCGCGAGAGCGCGGCGCGGCTGGTGCGCCAGGCCAAGGAAAACGGGTTCGCGCTCTTCTTCATCGGCCACGTGACGAAAGAGGGCGTCGTGGCCGGACCGCGACTGCTCGAACACATGGTGGACACGGTCCTCTATTTCGAGGGGGAACGGCATTTCTCGTTCCGGATTCTGCGGTCGGTCAAGAACCGTTTCGGCTCGACGAACGAGATCGGGATTTTCGAGATGCAGGAGTCGGGCCTGACGCCGGTGGACAACCCGTCGGAGATGTTCCTGAGCGAGCGCCCGGCGGACACGCCCGGCTCGGTCGTGCTGGCCGCGCTCGAGGGGTCGCGTCCCCTCCTGGTCGAGGTGCAGGCGCTCGTCAGCCCCAACGCGGGGTTCGGCACGCCGCGCCGCGCGGCGCACGGCATGGACGCCAAGCGCCTCGCGCTGATCCTCGCCGTGCTCGAGAAGCGGGTGGGACTGCCCCTGTCGAACCACGACGTGTTCGTCAACATCGCCGGGGGCCTCCGTATCGAGGAACCGGCGCTCGACCTGGCCGTGGCGGCGGCGGTGGCGGGCAGCGCGCTCAATCAGCCCATCGAGATGGGCACGGTCGTCTTCGGCGAAGTGGGTCTGGCGGGCGAGATCCGCTCGGTCGGGCAGTTGCAGAAACGCTTCCACGAGGCGCAGCGCCTCGGGTTCAAACACTGCATCTACGGCGCCCCCCGCCGCGAAAAACCCACGAAGCACCAGACGCTTTCGTTGTTGCCCGCTTCAACGCTGGAAGAGGCGCTGCGGCTGCTGGGACTGAATGGGAAAGCGTGAGGGAATGGATAATTGACAATGGATAATGGAGAAGGAAGAAGGGGGAGGAGTTAAACCAGAGAATTCTGATAAGCGAATCTTATGGTTCAGGTTACTACGACCGTTGCTTCAGATGGATTCGTTTTCCCCCGGACGCCTCAATATAACGTTCCTTTTCTTTGCCGGTTTCCTGTATGGGCTGATCTGCCCTATTTCACCTTTAGGGTGAAATCGAGTATTGACAGAGAATCGGTACCGGTCCATAATATTCACCTGAAGGGTGAAATCCTGCTGATGAGGCGATCGTGAATGGAAATCCTGTTTCACACCCGACAGTTGGAAAAACAGTACCGGGAATACAAGGAAGTGGAAAAGTCTTACGGGAGACAGGTGGCGCGCAAATATATTGAACGCATCAACATCATCAAACAGACACGGGATATTGCTGAGTTACAACGACTCCCGAGCTTACGATGTCATCCCCTGAAAGGGAATCGAGAGGGACAATGGGCGGTGAATCTGACGGGATTCTGGCGGTTGATCTTTACTCTCCAGGGGGACTGTCTCCAGATCGTCCAGATCGAGGAGGTGAGCAAACATTATGATGACTGAAACGATACATTCCGATCTGGCTATTCCTCCGGGCGAGTATCTGGAAGAAGTGCTGGCGGATCTGGGAATGAGTAAAGACGAATTGGCCCGGCGAATGGGCCGCCCGGCCTCCAAGTTGAGCGAGATCTACAAAGGAGCCAAAGCCATTACACCGGAAACAGCCCTGCAACTTGAGCGGGTGCTGGGGGTACCCGCCCATATCTGGTCGGGACTGGAGTCCGAATACCGGCTTGTGCTGGCGCGGCAGGAAGAGGCAAAGCGTACGGAACAACTCCGGGAGGAAGTCGCTTTTGTTCCGAAATTCTGTTACCGGGAACTGATCCAGGCGAAAGAGGTTCCCCAGAGCCGATCTCCCTTGGAAAAAGTCCGGATTTTGCAGGAATTCTTTGGGGTCATGTCACTGAAGACAGTGTTGAAATCGCAACGCTATCAGGCAGCCTTTCGTTGCGGGCGGAGTGGCGAACGCTCGCCGGAAGTGGTCGCGGCATGGCTGCGGTTGGGGGAACGGCGGGCTCAGAGTCAGTATTGCGCCCCTTTCGACAAGCGGAAATTGCTGAATGCACTGGAAGACTTGCGAGCGATGACCCTGAAGGCGCCTGCGGAGTTCCAGAAGCCCTTGCAGGAAAGCCTTTCCGAGTGTGGCGTGGCGTTGGTTATCTGTCCCCATTTTCAGAAGACCTATACACATGGCGCCACGTTCTGGCTGGGACGAGAGAAAGCGGTCATTATGTTGACAATTCGCGGGAAATGGGCCGATGTATTCTGGTTCAGCCTTTTTCACGAGATCGGTCATATTCTGTTAGACGATTGCCAGTCGGTTATCTTGGAAGATGGCGGAGAAAGTAAACGTGAGGAAAAGGCGGATCGGTTTGCGGCAGACACCTTGATCGCTCCTGAGGCCTATGAAGAATTCCTGCGTGCCAATCGTTTCTACGAAGAGGATATTCTTTCGTTTGCACGAATCCAGAAGATTCACCCTGGAGTTGTGGTGGGACGATTGCAGCATGAACATGAGATAGACCAGCGGTGGCATAACGATTTGAGAGCGCGGTACGGGATGGAGAATGCTCAATTCGTTTCATAACTCTTTCATGTGGAACGACCTTCATCTATCCGATTGTTCCTTGTCTCTTCTACCTTTCCCAGCGCCGCCACGGTGAACACGAGCGGGTAGAGCCGTTCGTGGTACCAGAGTTGGGAGAAGTAGAGGC
>DAOPYU010000305.1:0-5714 GCA_035353095.1 Candidatus Sumerlaeota bacterium
CGGTCCACCACCTTCTGGGCGTTGGCCAGACCGTGGGCGACGGCCACCTTCAGCGTCACCCCTTCGAGGAAGTCCCACTCGGGCCGGACGTTTTCGATTGGAAGCGCCGCCTCCTTGACCCCCTGCAGACCGGCCACCTCGGCGATGTGCAGTTTGGGTACCGGCAGCTCGCGCCCGGTGACGATCTCATAGGCCGTCCGTAGCGCAGCCTCCATGACCCCGCCGGTGTTGGCAAAAATATCCGCCGCGCCGGTCGAAACCCCCATCGGGGCGTCCATTTCCGAGTCGGGCAGACTCAGGAAGTCAATCCCCGCCTGACGGATCATCCGCGCCAGTTCCCGAGTGGTGAGCACCACATCCACGTCCTTGAACCCGCTCGAGCGCATCTCGTCGCGCTCGCACTCGAACTTCTTGGCCGTGCAGGGCATGACGGACACCACAAAGATTTCCTCGGGCGCGCGCCCGAGTTTTTCGGCGTAGTACGACTTGGCCACCGCGCCGAACATCTGCTGGGGCGACTTGCAGGTCGAGAGGTGCGGCAGCATGTCGTGGTTGAAGTACTCGGCGTACTGAATCCACCCGGGCGAACAGCTGGTGAACATCGGCAGGGCGACCGAGTCGTCCTTGTCCACCAGTTTCTTTTTCAGCCGGGTGAGCAGTTCCGTCCCCTCCTCGAGGATGGTCAGGTCGGCGGTGAAATCGGTGTCGAAAATCCCCGCAAACCCCAACTGCCGCAGCGCCGTCACCATCTTGCCCGTCACGAGCGTCCCGGGCGGCAGCCCGAAACTCTCCCCCAGCGCGGCGCGAATGGCCGGAGCCGTCTGGACGATAACATGCTTCTGGGAATTCTCGAGCGCCTTCCACACCTCGTTGACCTGATCGCGCTCGGTGATGGCGCCCACGGGACAAACCGCGGAACATTGCCCGCACTGCACACAGGCAATGCGGTTGAGCGGCAGGTTGAAGGCCGGCCCGATGACCGCGTCAAACCCGCGCCCCTGCGGAAACAACGCCCCGACATTCTGGATTTCCTTGCACACGCTCACGCACCGGCGGCACTTGATGCACTTGCCATTGTCGCGCACCAGCGCCGCGCTCGACATGTCAATGTTCTTGTGAGTCCGCTCGCCCGGGTAACGCGTCTCGCGGATGTTGAGTTCATAGGCCAGCGTCTGAAGTTCGCAATCCTTGTTGCGCTCGCAGGTCTGGCAATCCCCGTCGTGCTCGGACAGCATCAGCCCGACGACGGTTCGCCGGGCGTCGCGCACCCGGCGGGTGTTGGTGAGCACTTCCATCCCCTCCTGAACCGGCATGGAACAGGACGCCACCAGCAGGTTCGACCCCTTGACCTCGACGAGGCAGACCCGGCAGGCCCCCAGACACTGGACCCCCGCCAGGTAGCACATCGTCGGGATCTTGATCCCGATCTGGTTGGCCGCCTCGAGGATGGTGGCGCCCGGCTCGACTTCGACCGGCATGTTGTTGATGGTCAGTTTCGGCATGGTGATTCTATCCCTTTCCCGGAGGTCCGGCGGGACACTTGCGCGCCGGACACCCCTTCACGTCTCGCATTCTGGTTTCATCGGTTCCCGGCCCAGCGGTTTACCGTTTCCCATAGTCGCACCGCAGGCACCGGCTCGCCTGCCGCACGGCGGTCATTTCGTTACAGGAATGCTCGACCTCCTCGAAATTGTTCCGCCGCCGCTCGATCGAGATCGTCGGCATTTTCTCGCGTTTGGACAGGTCCGGTTCCGCATCGGGATCGAACGGAACATCTATCATGTGGTCCTCGCGCCAGAAGGCGTGGTTTTCGCCCGTGAGGAACTCGTCAATCCCCGCGGCGGCCCGCTCGCCATGCGCCACGGCGCCCACCACCGAATCGGGCCCGGACACGCAATCCCCGCCGGCAAAAATCCATTCGACCGACGTCTGCCCGGTCACCGGGTCCACATTGACGAACTGGTTCCACTTGGTCTCAATCTGGACTCCGCTCGCGATCTCGGCCAGGTCGAGCGCCTGCCCGATGGCCACCAGGACCTGATCGCACGGAATGGTGAAATCCTCCCCGCCCGCCGTCGGCGACCGCCGCCCGCTGCGGTCGAACCCGCCCAGGCGCATCGGACGACACTTCAACCCCGTGACCCGGTTGTTCTCGGCGATCACCTCGACGGGTTGCGTGAGCATGCGCAGCGCCACCCCCTCGTGGATCGCCTCTTCGATTTCCTCGGCATAGGCGGGCATCTCCTCGCGGGTGCGACGATAGACGATCGTCACGCACTCGGCGCCCAGACGCAACGCCGTGCGGGCCGCGTCAATGGCCGAGTTGCCTCCACCCACCACGATCACATTCTTCCCCACCCGGACCGAACCGCGCAGGTTGTACGTGCGGTGGAAGTCCATCGCATCCACGACCCCCTCCGAGTCCTGCCCCGGGATCCCCATCCGCATCCCCAGCGGCGCGCCGATGCCGATGAAGACGGCGTCATACCCCTGCGCGCGCAGATCGGGCAGGGTGAAATCGCGTCCCAGCCGCTTGCCGGTCTCGATCTCCACGCCCATCTGTTCGATCATGCGGATCTCGCGCGCCAGCACTTCGCGCGGCAGCCGGTAGGCGGGGATCGTCTGGACGAGCATCCCGCCCGGCCGTGGCTCGGACTCGAACACCGTGGGCCGGTACCCCAGCCGCGCCAGGAAATAGGCGCACGAAAGCCCCGCCGGACCCGCGCCGATAATGCCGATCCTGCGCTTTGAATTTCCTTCGTTCTCCCGGATGGCCGGAACCTGCATCGTGATTTCCTGGTCCACCATGAACCGCTTCACCCCGCGAATCGCCACCGGGTCCGCATCGAGCAGGGTCCGCCGGCACTTGCTCTCGCACGAGTGGAAACACACCCGGGCGCAGACCGCGGCAAACGGATTGCGCTCGCGATGCAGGCGCAACGCCTCGGCGATCCGGTTCTCCCTGACCAGCGCCAGGAACCCCGGAATGTCCACACACGACGGACAGGCGTTGCGGCACGGCGAATCCACCAGCGACGGGCAGACCGCCGCGGGACACCGCTTGTCGCGAATATGCGCCACATACTCGTCGCGAAAGTGTCGGATGGTCGAAAGCACCGGGTTCGGCGCCGTCTGACCCAACCCGCACAGGGCGGTATCCTTGATCTGGTTGCCCAGTTCGATCAACGTCTCGATGTCACCGTCGCGCCCCTGACCGTTGCAGATCCGCTCGAGGATCTCCAGCATCCGCTTGGTCCCCACGCGACAGGGCACACATTTCCCGCACGATTCCTCCTGAACGAACTCGAGGAAAAAGCGGGCCACGTCCACCATGCAGGTGTCCTCGTCCATCACAATGAGGCCACCCGACCCCATGATGGCGCCCAGCGCCGCCAGCGAATCGTAGTCGAGCGGCACGCTCAGGTGCTCGCGCGGCACGCACCCCCCCGACGGCCCACCCGCCTGAGCGGCCTTGAATTCCTTGTTCCCCGGAATCCCCCCGCCGATGTCGTACACCAGATCGCCCAGTGTGGTGCCAATGGGCACCTCGACCAGACCGGCGTTCTTGATCGCGCCCGCCAGGGCGAACACCTTCGTCCCCTTGCTCTTCTCCGACCCGAAAGAGGCATACCACGCCCCTCCGTTGAGCAGAATGGCCGGGACATTGGCGTACGTTTCCACATTGTTCAGGACCGTCGGCTTGCCCCACAACCCCTTGTTGGCCGGGAACGGCGGCCGGGGCCGCGGCTCGCCGCGATTCCCCTCGATTGACGTAATCAGGGCCGTTTCCTCGCCGCAAACGAACGCGCCCGACCCCATTCGGATCTCCAGCGTGAAATCAAACCCCTTGCCGAGGATGTTCTGGCCCAGCAGGCCGTAGTCGCGCGCCTGTTCGAGCGCAATGGTGAGCCGCTGAACCGCCAGCGGGTACTCGGCACGCACATACACGTACCCCTCGTTGGCGCCCACCGTGTAGGCGGCGATGGCCATCCCCTCGATGATGCTGTGCGGATCGCCCTCGAGGACCGACCGGTCCATGAACGCCCCCGGGTCGCCCTCGTCAGCGTTACACAACACATACTTCTTATCCCCTGCGGCCTGACGGGTGAACTGCCACTTGCGCCAGGTGGGAAATCCCGCTCCGCCGCGCCCGCGCAACCCCGACGTCTGCATTTCGGCAATGACGTCTTCCGGTTTCATGGCCAGCACCTTGGCCAGCGCCTGATAGCCGTCCCGCGCGATATAATCGTCAATCTTCTGCGGATCTATGATCCCGCAATTCCGCAACACGATCTTGGTCTGCTTGCGGAAGAAACTGATATCGTTCACATGGGGCTGCGGCTGCGAGTCGCGGTAACGGCGATGCACCAGCCGCTCGACCACCTGCCCCTCAATGACATGCTGACGCATGATGTCCTCGGCGTCGTCCGGCGTCACCTGTTCGTAAAACACATCGTTGACCAGCAGAACCGGCCCCTTGGCGCACGGCCCCAGACACCCGGTCTCGATCACGGAGACCCGCTCCGCCACCCCCTCGCGAAGGGCCTGTTTATCCAGAGCGGCCTTGACCTCCAGCGCGCCCGACGCGATACACCCCGCCCCGGCACACAACAGAATCCGGCAATGCCCCTCCTGTTCGAGTTCCTGCCGCTCCGCGACCTCCCGCGCCTTGATCCGGTTCAACTGCTCCAGAGTCACCGGTTTCTCCACATTTCCTTCGGATGCGATTTTCCTGACCATTCTTGAACTCCATCCGTATTCAATCCTCTGCGTGCCTCACATGGCACGGCAAATAGCGCCCGGCAACAGGCCTCAATCCCCGGTGCGATACTGGGCCAGAATACTGGCAATCTTGGAAGGTTTGACGCGCTGATGCACGTCGTCGTCAATCATGATGACCGGCGCCAGACCACACGCCCCGAAGCACCGCCCGATTTCGAGCGAAAACTGCCGATCCCGGGTGGTTCCCCCCACCTCGAGATCCAGATTGTCCTGCAGAGCCTTCAGGACGTCCTTCCCCCCCCGCACATAGCAGGCGGTCCCCAGGCAGACCCGCACCAGATGCTTCCCCCGCGGGACCGTCGAAAAGAAGGAATAGAATCCCACCACCCCCGCCACTTCGCTGTAGGGCTTGTCCAACTCGAGGCTGATATGCTTCAGGACCCGCTCGGGCAGATAGCCGAACAACCCCTGCGCGGTCTGAAGAGCGGGAATCAACGCGCCGGGCCTGTTTCGAATCCCTTCCAGAAGTTCCTTGAAACGCTCGAAGAGTTCCTCCTCGGAGACTTCCCCCTGCGTACAACAACACTGCTCGTTCGATGTACTCATGATCTCACCTCTGCTCCTCTCGCTTAGGGTTGCGCCAACAAGGGCCGGGTGCGCGAGCACTCTGACCGAATTTGAACCTGTGCCTGAGAGAACCCCACTCCGACTCAAATTTTTATTGCACTAAACGCGATGAATCTGCTTGTGAAAATAATCACAGAGAAAGGGTGAGTCAATAAAAATCGTCCAGTCTTTCCCAAAAGGGGACACCTGCCGCGCGATCTCCCCCGGCCGGAACTCTCGAAAATTTTGAATGATTGAAGTAATAATGCCCGGATGGACTCGGGAAACTACCGGAATTCACCCGACATCCCAAACTGAAAAAGGGACCGTTCAGCCCCCGAAAGAGTCGTCCCGGCCACCAGAAGAATCCAAAAGTCTGATACAGC
>DAOPYU010000306.1:0-5707 GCA_035353095.1 Candidatus Sumerlaeota bacterium
GCCGGACATGGACGAGACCGTTGACTTCGAGCGTTTCGGCCAGGGCGGGGGCGTCGGGTTGCCAGTCGGGCTGACCCAGCCGGTCCATCAGGCCGTTCATCACAGCATCCAGGGCCTTCCGGGGCGGACGGCACAGGTCGGCGGCTTCGCGCAGGATTTCGACCTTCCGGGCGCAGGCGGCGCATCGGGCCAGGTGCGCCTCGACCCGGCGGGCGCGGTCCGTGGGGAGCGCGCCGTCAAGGTGGCGGGAAAGCGTCTGGTGGGTCGGATGCAGGATGTTCACAGCAGTTCCCTCTCCTTTGACTCCGTGGCACGGGCGTCCCGCCCGTGTGGGTACAGACTTCTCACAGCAGTCCCATCTCCTTTGCGCGCTGAATCAGCGCCTTGCGGGCATGGCCCAGGCGCGACGTGACGGTGGTGACCGGCAGGTCGAGGTAGCGGGCGATGTCTTCGTAGGAAAGGTCGTCGCTGTAGCGCATGAGCAAAACTTCCCGATGTTGGGGCGCCAGGCCTTCGAGGGCCTGCCAGACCTCGCGTTGTTCCGCCGCGCGGCCCGGGTGCGCGGAGTCGGGGGCTCGCGGATCGAACCCCGCTTCGCGCAGTTCGTCGAGCGAGAGCGTGGGACGGCGGCATTCGTACCGGCCCAGGTTGCGGAACTTGTTGCGCAGGATGCCCGCGAGCCAGGCCGGGAAGGCGTCGCGATCGCGGACGCGGTCGAGCGCTTCGTAGGCGGCGACGAGGGTTTCCTGGGTCAGGTCGGCGGCGGTGTCGTAGTCGCGGCACAGGTGGAAAGCCAGGCCGAAGAGCCGTGGCGTGTGGCGCTGCGCCAGCGGACCGAAGGCGTCCTTGTTCCCGGCCAGCACGGCTTGTATCAGTGCTTCGTCGGTCGAGGATTGGGGGCCTTCCATCCGCGCATCTCCCTTCCCTCGCTATCCAGTAACCGGCGCTCGGGATTTCATTCCTGCAGACACAAAAAAATCAAAAAAAGTCCCGCTCCCCGGTCGGGAACAGCGGGCTTTGGGAACAGTTCCGGGAGAAAGCCCCCGGATGGAGCGATATTCGGACCTCTTTACCTGGGGGTGGGGGGGACCCCCCCGGTTTTTTTCACGTTCGACGTCATGATGACCAGATCCACGCGACGGTTGCGGGCTCGGCCTTCGGCGGTGGTGTTGGGCGCCACGGGGTGGAATTCCGCGTAACCGGCCACATTGAGGTTGTCGGGGGGGAAAATGTTCTGAGACTGGATGTAGGCCAGAACGGCCTTGGCCCGGAAGAACGACAGTTCCCAGTTGTCGCGGAACCGGTTGGCCCCGCTGACCTTCTGGTCGTCCGTGTGGCCCTCGATGCTCAGGGCCAGACCGGGTTTGTTGACCTGTTTGAGTTTCTCGGCGATGCGGTTGATGATCGGGATGGCGCTGGGCTGCAGGACGTCTGAACCGGAGGCGAAGAAGAGCGCTTCGCCCAGGGTGATGGTGACGCCCCGCTTGTCCGGGCGCATCTGGATCTTGCCGTCGCTCAGTTCCGCCCCCAGCTGGTTGCGCAGTTCGTTGAAGAGTTCCGCGTCCGATTCGGCGATGGCATTATCGGGTTTTGTTTCCATCATGGGTTCGATTTTGGCCATGCCGGGCATGGGAAAATCGGTGCTGGGGCCCTGTGGGGGCGGCGAGGGGAGGTTGACGATAGTGGGTTGGGAAATCCAGATGGGTTCCTTACCCGGACCGATTCCCGAGTTCAGGGGGGAGTGACCGGTTCCTTCGTCGAAAATCCCCATTTTCTCGAACGCGGACTTGATGCTCTCACTCAGCTGTTCCATCTTGGCCTGGGTGGCGCTGGAGGCGCTGGCGCCCAAGGCGTTGGAGTAGAGCGTGACGAACAACGCAAACATCAGCGTCATGAAGTCGGCCCATGACACGAGCCATCGCTCGTGGTTTTCCGGTTTTTCGGCTTCTTTTTTCCGGGCCATGAGAGGCCTCCTTCCCGGACTCCGCTGTAACGGCCGTGGTCGGGCGGATCACGGACAGACTGCGTTTTTCAAGTGTACCGCGGCGCGGATGGGGTCGCGCATCAACCGCCCGCGCTCACGTACTTCTCGCGCGCCTTCTCATCCAGATAACCCTTCAACTGTTCTTCGATGATCGAGTGGTTGATCCCTTCCTGGATGAGCAGAACGCCCTTGAGAGTCATTTCGTGGTGGCGGGCGATGTGCTTGCCGATGCGTTTGAGTTTATTGCCCACGGGCAGGCAGATCATGTTCGCCGCGCCCACGCCGTAGATCGTCGCCACGAATGCCGAGGCGATGCCCTCCCCCACGCGTTCGATGTCGCTCAGGTTGCCCATCACGATGATGAGGCCGAGCACGGCGCCGATGATGCCGACGGTGGGCAGGTAGCCGCCGGCGGCTTCCCAGACCTCACTCTTTTCTTTCCACTCTTCCTCGACCGAGGCGATTTCCGTTTCCATGGTTTCGCACAACGTCTTGGGCTCCAGGCCGTCCACGGCCATGCCGAGCGCCTTGCTGAAGAAGGGGCTCTGAATGTTGGGGATTTCTTTTTCGAGCGCCAGGATTCCTTCGCGGCGGGCGCGGCGGGCGAACTCGACAATCTGGTGGATCAGTTCTTCCGAGTCGAGTTTGACCCCCAGGAAGACGTCCTTGAGACCCAGGACGGCGGCCATGACGGTCTTGATGGAAAACTGCAGGAGGATTGCGCCACTGGTGCCGCCGATCACGATGATGAACGCCGATTTCCCCAGCATGGACTTGACCGACCCACCCTCAAGCGCGTTCCCGACCATCAGCATCGCGACGCCCCAGAAAATACCAACTATAGACGCAAAATCCATTTTGTGTCCACCTCTCCCCCGATTGGGTGACCGTGTTCCTGCCGTGTTGGGCGGCCGGGTGATGCCGACTCGTTACAACGGTTCGGGATACCGCGCAAATCGCTCCCGTTCGAGCCCGTGTTTTGCGATCGGCATTTCCCTGTCTATTTCCTACCAAAAACCCGCAGGAAAGGTCAACGTCTTTACTTGCCGATTCGGGTGTCGAAGGACGGTTTTTTTTCGTCCGGGTGTCCCGTCCCAGATGTGATTCGGATGAAAAAATCCGCATCACCCTCGCTCAGGAGGGGATGCGGACTGTGTCTATCGAAACATACAGGTAAAACGCCTGGGCACACGCCCATCTTCCGTCCGATATATTTCTCCCGTTCTCCCGCACGCGGGACTGGAGAAACGACGGGGAACCGGGAAGCCGGTCGCGAGTTACTTGGAGGCGGCCAGAGCGTTGAGTTTCTTCATCAACCGCGATTCCTGCCGGGCGGCCTTGTTGCGGTGGATGATTCCCTTTTTTGCCGTTTTGCCGATCAGGCTGAAGGCCTGCTGGGTCACGGTCTTGGCGGCTTCCAGATCGCTCCCCGGCGCCACGGACACGTTTGCCTGCTTCAGGGCCGTACGCAGGGTCGCGCGCGCCTGACGATTGCGAATCCGGCGTTTTTCGTTGGTTTTGACACGCTTTTTGGCCGACTTGACATTAGGCATGGAACTCTGTTTTCTCCTCTTATGACGATCGGTGGTCCGATTCCGTTACTCACAATAGACCCTTCCAGCAGCTTGAAGCTCCGGAATAGAGGGAAATTTCTATCGAAATCGGACGCCAAGGTCAAGGAGAAAAATGCGTCGAGGTCAGAAATCGGACGAAAAAAATACTTGCGACTCGGTGCGGCTGATTTTTTTGCCTGCGGGGATGGCCAGAAAAGAGTTGAAAGAAGGTGGGGTTGTTCTGCATGATGGACACTCCGGTCCAATTCTGCCGAAGTCCGGGTGAGACCTTGTGAAGACGCAAGTTAGGCTTTGAGCCCATGCAGAAACTACCTCTCAAACTGATTACCCCGGGGATGATTCTCGCCCGCGATATCCTCAATGAAAAGGGGATTGCGCTGGCCTCCGTCGGGACCGAAATCTCGGACAAACTGCTTTTCCGCATGGAGAACATGCGGGTCCGCCATGCGTTTGTCAAGGGGTGCCCCGTGCAACTGGCGCAGTACCTGCCCAAGAGCCTGGAGGAAAAACTGGCCGATATGGAGATCGGGTTCACGCATGTGGGACAGAGCGACCTGATGCGCAAGTTCCGCGTCTTGCTCAAGGCGCATTTCATCCAGCGTGAGAAGGAAGCGCGGGCGGCGGACGCGGCGCCGGATGACAACCTGAACGGTTGAACCCGGAGAAGTCGGGGAACGACCGCTCAGTGGAAAACGTGGAAAGAGGAGAGGCGAACAGGTTGGCAGGTTATGCCTTCGCGGTTCTGTTCCCTCGGCGTTCCTTTTTCCCTCGAAGGTATTCTAAGAATCAGGGTGGCTTGGATGGACGAAAAACTCGACATTCGCAAACGGGTCCAGCGGCTCAAGTCCTTGCCGACCATGCCGGGGGTGGTCAACGAACTGCTCGGGATGGTCGAGTCGGAGGACACGCAGGTCAGCGCGATCGCGGAAATCATCGCGACGGATCAGGTGTTGACGGCCAAGGTGTTGCGGATTGTCAATTCGCCCTTTTATGGTTTTCCCGGGCGCATCAGCACGATCAACCACGCGCTGGTCCTGCTCGGTTTCAGTGTCATCAAAGGGATCGTGGTGTCGGCGGTGGTGCTGGACCTGATGGCGGACTCGCTGGTGGGGTTGTGGGAGCACAGTCTGGCCGTGGCCACAGCGTCGGACAAGATCGCGCGGCTGGTGAAGGTGGAGGAGCCGGAGGAGGTCTCGACCGCCGGGTTGTTGCACGACTTGGGCAAAGTGATTGTCGCGGTGGAGATGCGTGAGGAGAGCCAGCGGATTCTGGAACTCGTCCGGCAGGAGAAAATCCCCTTTATCGAGGCGGAAAAAAGGGTTCTCGACGGGGTGACGCATTGCCAGGTGGGGGGATGGCTGGCTGAAGAGTGGAACCTTTCGCCCCGGTTGCGCGAGCCGATCATCAACCACCACCAACCCGAACAGGCCCATACGGCCGAACAGCCCACGGCGATCGTGCATCTGGCCAACGTGTTGACGCGCGCGCTGCAATTCGGTTCGGGAGGCGATCCCTACATCCCGCAGATCAGCCAGTCGGCCCTGGACCTTCTGGGATTCCGGGTGGGGGATCTGGCGCACCTGTTGCGCGTGGTGGATGAGGCGCTGGATGGACTCGACACAGCCGACTTCCTTTGAGAGCATCGGGGGCGCGCCGCTCTCGATCTTTCTGGTGCATCCGGACTCCGAACGGGCGGAAATCCAGCGCGAGTTTCTGGCGCAGCGGGGCCTGACGGTGACGGTCTTTGACAACGGGGCGGAGGCGCTTGTGTCCGTCTATGCCGATCCTCCGGATATCGTGGTGGTCCACTGGCGGGTGGGGCCCGACGGGGGGCGCAGTGTCGCGGAAACCCTGAAGGCCGACAATGCCTTTGTCCATCTGCCGGTTCTGTTTCTGATGCCGCCCGAGTGTCTGGAGGAGCTGGCGCGGCTCGAGCATTTCCCTTATGACGATTATCTGCTGGAGGACGCCGCCCTGCCTGGGTTGCTGTTGCGTGTGGCGCTCTGTATCGAACGGACCCGCCGCCAGCTGGACGCGAATCCCCTGACGCACCTGCCGGGCAACGCGCGTATCATGCGCGAGTTGGAAACGCGCATCGCGCGGGGGGACGCCTTCTCCACGGTCTATGTGGACCTGGACAATTTCAAGG
>DAOPYU010000307.1:0-5699 GCA_035353095.1 Candidatus Sumerlaeota bacterium
GCCCGCGTTCCCCTTCAAGTGGAGAACGCGGGCCAGTGTTTTCCCGGGGATCATGCTCCCCGAATGAGTTTATTCCGGTCTCATTTCCCGGCCTTGGGCGCCTTGAACTGGTAGGAGCCCGATCCGATCTCGAAGACCGCGCGGTCGCCTTCCATCTTCACGAACTTGACGCCCTTCGCTTCCGAGGCCTTCTTGCCCCCTTCGGTCACTACGTCCGCGCTGGCGGCGGGAACGTAAACCGTGGCGGTGGCATTCGTGGGAACCTTGATTTCCCAGTTGAACGCGCCATCGGCAACTTTCCATGCGCTGTGGATCGGTCCATACATTGAACGATAATCGGCGCGGACGAAGTCAGCGCCCTGAACCGGGTACGGCTTCATGACCACGTGCTTGAAGCCGGGCTTCGCCGGGTCGCTCTGGATACCGGCCAGGTTCTCATACATCCAGATGATCAGGTCGCCTACAAGCATGACGTGGTTACCGCTGTTCATGGCCGGATCGGCGGTGTTGCCGTTCCAGAGTTCCCAGACGGTCGTGGCGCCGTTCTTGACCATGTAGCCCCAGCTCGGGTAATCCTCGTTGGTGACAAATTTCCAGGACAGGTCCGCCCGGCCCTGTTCGGTCAGGACGCGGTTGAGCCACTGGCCGCCGATGAGGCCGGTGCCGATATGGCCCTTCGTGACGTTGTTGATGTTGTCAAGGAGGGTCTGGAAGACGGCAGCGCGTTTTTCCTGGGGCACGAGGTCGAACATCAGCGGCAGCACGCACGAGCTCTGGGTGCCGTTGTCGTACTTGTTGCCTTCGGCGTTGAGGAACTTCTTGTTGAACGCCGCCTGCATCTTGTCGGCGCGCGCGCGGAACGCCGCGGCTTCATCCTTCTTGCCGAGCATGTCGCCGGACTGAGCCAGCAGGCGCAGGTTCATGATGTAGTAGCTCGAGGCCAGAAGCATTTTGCTGGTCTGGCGCGCCGGGTCCTGCGAGTGGATCAGGATCGGGTTTTCGGGCGGCACGCACCAGTCGCCGTAGTTGTCCTTGTCGATCAGGTCGTCCTTGATGAAGCCCGCCAGGTGTTCCATCCAGCGCTTCTGCGCTTCGTAGTGCAGCGGGATGTTGCGCGCCTCGCCGTACTGGTTGTAGAGCGACTGCGGGACGATGGTGAAGGCGCTGGGCCACGTGACGTTCGAGCCGTAGAGCGGCCAGAAATTCGGGGACACGTCCGAAAGGTTCCCGTCGGGCTTCTGGGCGTCCTCGATGTCCTGGAGCCATTTGTTGTAGAGCGTGACGGTCTCGAAGAGGAAGGTCTCGCCCTTCGATTCGGCCGCGCGGTCGCCCTGCCACCCCTGACGTTCGTCGCGCTGCGGGCAGTCGGTCGGCATGCTCAGGTAATTGCCCCGCGTGCCCCAGAAGACATTTTTGTGGATCTGGTTGACCAGCGGGTTCGAGCACTCGAACTCGCCCGCGCGCGGCAGATCGGTGTGGACCACCTGGCCCTCGATCATGGAAAGGTCCGGTTTGTCCTTCAAGCCGGTGATCTCGACAAACCGGAAACCGTGGTAGGTGAAGCGCGGCGTATAAACCTCTTTGCCCTCGCCCTTGCAGACATAAATATCACGGCACTTGGCCCCGCGCAGGTTGGCCACATAGAGCATGCCGTCCCCGCTCGGCGAAAGCGTCTCGGCATGGCGCAGCTGGATGCGGGTACCCTTGGGCGCCGTGACGGTCAACTGGCACCAACCCACCATGTTCTGGCCCATGTCGAGGACCCAGACGCCCGGTTTCGGGTTGGTCAGTTTCTGCGGTTTGATCTTGTCGTTGACCCGCATGGGCGGCATCATCTGCGCCACCATTTTGCCGGCGGGCGCCTGGACACTCTCGACCGTCTTCCACGCCTGGGCGTCGTATCCCGCTGTGGCCCACTGGCCCAGTTCCATCGTGGCGTCATAGACTTCGCCGTCGTAGTCGTTGTTCTCGCGGATGGGGCCGTCGGTGGTCAATTTCCACTGCGTGTCGCTCACGACGCGGTCCTTCGTACCGTCCGCATATTCGATCTCAAGTTGCAAAAGGAGTTTCGGGAACCCGAACGTGCGGGTGGTGGCCGGTTCGCCCAGACGCGGCGCAAAGTAGCGTCCGTTGCCCAGGATCGCCCCCACTGCGTTCGCGCCCTCTTTGACCTGTTTCGTCACGTCGTAGGTGACATAGTTCACCCGCTTGTCGTAGTCGGTCAGGACGGGATCGAGCACATGGTCGCCCACCTTCGCGCCGTTCAGGTACACTTCGTAATACCCCAGACCGCTCACGGAAATCGTGGCGGTCTTGACAGCTTTGGGAGCCTGGAAGTCACGGCGCAGGTACCGCGCGGGCAGTTCGCGCTGCTCGGCGGGCGTTGCATCCACCTGTCCCCAAGGCTGCATGCCGTTCTGGCCCACCACCTGAGAGGAGACCCACTTCGCTCCGTCGAATTCCATCAGGTTCCAGTTCGTGTCGGAGGCTTTCCCGACCTTCCATTCCTTGTCACTCGCCACCGTGACCTTCTGTCCGTCCTCATAGACGGCCAGAAGCGTGACGATCAACCCGGCGGGATTCGCGTTGGGTCCGACATTCTGAACCTCGACGGCCAGCACATTGCGTCCGGGTTTCAGGAATCTTTGCAGATCCGCCTGCTTGGGAGCCTTGAAATTGTCCCCCTGAAGCGCTTCCTGTCCGTTGACAAAGAGTTTAAAGGCGTTATCCGCCGACAGGGCGATCATGGCCTTTTTCGGGGTTTTCCCTTCGGGCAGGTCGAACGTCCGACGGAAGAAACGCGGCTCGGGCGCGGCCTGGTTGAAGTCCTCGCCTGCCGACCAGATCCACGAGGCCTTGGCGAAAAGCGGCTTCAAATCTTCGTCCGCCTCGGCACCGGCGGCGTGATCCCAGCCGATCCACTTGGCCGTCCAGTTGGACGGCTCGAGCAGGCCCATGGTCCAGCGCGCCGGCTGGCTCCACGCCGAGGGTTTACCGTCACGATCCCACACGCGCACCTTCCAGAAGCACGCCGCGCCCGTCGTCAGCGGTTTGCCCGCATACTCGACCTGGATGGACTGGTCCGACTCGACCTTGCCACTGTCCCACAAACCGCCCTGTTCGGCGTCGAGGTCTTTCTGACTGCCGGCGACCAGAACTTGATAAGCCTTCTGGCACTCGCCGCGCTCGGAAGACTCGAGCGTCCAACTGAGGCGGGGTTTGACCACGTCAATCCCCAGTGGGTCCGTCAGGTACTCGCACCGCGGATTCTTGACCTCGACCGCCTGGGCCGTCAGACCCAGCGCTCCCATCAGCGCCACTGCGCAGAGGGCGCTCCACCACCGTTTTCCTCTGGGTTGCCACATGACCGAATTTCTCCTTCTGAAAAAAATAGACCGTCGCCGGTATGGAATCCAACTCCTCGAACCAGATCGTAGCTGCCCTCTTTCTATCACAGAGAGGGGGAATCGCAAGGTTTTTCTGCCCTTTCAAAGGGGGCGAAGCATTTCCCGGCATAAATGCGATTGCCCTATTCGATTGAACCTTTTGCCCCAAAGACGGTTTTCATGCAGGGCGGGCGTCCTCGCCCGCCCCGCATGAAAAGCCGTACTCGGGGACGTTCAACTGCGGTTCATCGGCAAATGAAAGGCCTTTCACTCAATCTCTCCGATCGGGACCCCCTTCTCGGCGAATCGGTGGGGGACAGAGGCTGAAGGCTTTCATAAAAGAATAGACGGGATCACAGGACAAACAGGATGTATCAGAAAATGATCCTGCTTATCCTGTGATCCCGTCTATTGAGGTTATTTGCATCATTTTGGCTTTTTGAAATTATTCGTGGGGCGATTTTGATGCGTTTTTCGCCTTGGGGCCCAAACACCATCGCGCTTTCCATCATGGGGGCGAGAGTCGGAGAACTCGGACCGCAACCAACCGGCCTGGAGTTTCCTAAAGGGGGGTCCCTCGGAGCGGAAACGAGTCCCCGAAGCAATGCGGGAGTCAAGCGCCGACAGCGGTTCCTGGCAACAGACGGCTAAAGCTTTACGAACTCTTATTGAAAAGCCCCGAAGGATCTCGTATTGTGACGCCATGAAGTTGCGGTTGTCTTGCGTTTTTTCTGTTTTATTGCCGGATTGTTTGGAATTTCACCCCTCGCGCCTTCGGACAGACAGCAGGTAAACGATGTACAATGTCAGGGTCTTTCGCATCCTTCTGATACTGGGTTTGGGCGTTATTTGTGGCGTTCTTCTTCTCCTGGCCAAGGAGTGGGCTCATTCCCCCCACCAGGATCTCGGGACTGTTCCCCAAACGGTTCAAAAGCCCAAGTCCGCGAAAAAGATCAAGACCCACAGCGATCCCGATCACCCGCTGGCCTTCGGTGTCGGGAAGTTTTGCACCGTCCAGTTCAAGCGCAATGCGCTGGGAGGCGGGGCCGCTTTGCCGGTTTCTCCCCTGACAAACGTGATCAACGGGGCGGAAGTTTCCTGCGGGGGCAAGATACTCTCGGTAACCCAGGACGGCCTTCTTCTGGAGATGGATGGGAGCCGCCATCTCTGGATTCCGATGGACTCGATTCTACTTGTGGATGTACAAGAGTAAACACGCCTGGCAACGGGGTGCCCCGGAACAAGTGCCGAAAAGTCTGGAAGCGTCAAATAAGAGGAGTAAAACCCGATGACTGCCCAACCTGCCAACCCCGCGCAACCGCTCATTGACCACCAGCCGACCCAGGATTTCTTCATCGGCATAGATTCAGACGGTTGCGCGTTCGATACCATGGAACTCAAGCATAAGGAATGCTTCATCCCGAACACGATCCAATATTTCGGCCTGCAGGCGGTGGCGAAGTACGCGCGCGAGGCGGCCGAATTTGTCAACCTCTACTCGCAGTGGCGGGGCATCAACCGTTTCCCGGCGGCTACGATGACGCTCGACCTTCTGGAGGACCGGCCCGAAGTGCTGGCGCGCCATGCCCGGATTCCACGCATGGAAGCCTTGCGCGAGTGGCTGACCCAGGAAAAATCGCCCTCGAACCCGACACTCGAAGCGGCCATCAAGGCCAGCAACGGCGAAGCCGCCCGTCAACTCCAGCAGGTCCTCGACTGGAGCCATGCGGTCAACGCGGCCATCGAGGACATGGTCGAAGGGGTGTCCCCCTTCCCGTGGGTGCGGGAATCGCTCGAAAAGGCTTCCGCCGAGGCCGACCTGATCGTCGTCTCGGCCACGCCGGGCGAAGCGCTCGAACGTGAGTGGGCCGAACACGACCTGACCCGGTTTGTGGCCGTGATCGCGGGCCAGGAAATGGGAACCAAGACCGAGCACCTGAAACTGGCCAGCGGCGCCAAGTACCACTCCGACAAGGTCCTCATGATTGGCGACGCGCCCGGCGACCTGAAGGCCGCGCGCGCCAACCACGTCCTGTTCTACCCGATCATGCCGGGATACGAGGATGCCTCGTGGAAACGCTTCCACGACGAGTCGCTCGACCTGTTCCTGACGGGAGGGTACAAGGGCGCCTATGAGGACGCGCTGATCGAGGAATTCCTCGCCTCGCTGCCCAACGTCCCTCCGTGGAAAAAATAAAGAAACGGAACCTTTTGCCATTCTCGGTTCGGGGTTTTCCGAACGGGAATTGTCTTAGTGCCTGTGTGAAAAGTCCTTTCCCCGGGACCGCCAATCTCCCGATTGGCGAGGGGGGG
>DAOPYU010000308.1:0-5699 GCA_035353095.1 Candidatus Sumerlaeota bacterium
TGGGAAGATGCCTTTCTTCGTAAGGGCTGAAGGCCCGTACTATGAGGGGTTTTCCTTCATAGTACGGGCCTTCAGCCCTTACGAAAAAGAAACCCGCCACTTCCTGGGGCGATGCCCCAGGCTGGTATAAGATCGCGCCGTTGGCGCTTGCAGTCCGCATTCTTTCAACATCCGAAGACACGAAGTCACAAAGCCCCCCCTCTTGAAAAGAAAACGCCGCAGCGTTGGGTCCCTCCCGGGGAAAACAACGCTGCGGCGCAAACACTGCGGAACCGCAGGATCGGGGGACAGGTGACAAAACCGCCTGTCCCCCGACTGCTTGACAACGATTAGACCGGATCAGACCAGACCCTGATCCATCATGGCGTCGGCGACCTTGACGAAGCCGGCGATGTTCGCGCCCGCCACGTAGTTGCCCTTCACGCCGTACTCTTCGGCGGCGTCGAAAGCCGCCTTGTGGATGCTCTTCATGATGCCGTGCAGGCGGGCGTCCACTTCCTCGCGCGTCCAGGACAGGCGCATCGAGTTCTGCGACATTTCCAGACCCGACGTGGCCACGCCACCGGCGTTGGCCGCCTTGCCGGGGCCGTAGAGGATCTTCTTGTCCAGGAAGACCTTGACGGCATCCGGATCGCTCGGCATGTTGGCGCCTTCGGAAACCAGGAAGCAGCCGTTGTTGACGAGGGTCTTGGCGTCCTCGCCGTTGATTTCATTCTGCGTGGCGCTCGGGAAGGCGCAGTCGCACTTCACGCCCCACGGACGCTTGCCTGCGAAGTACTGGGCGCCCGGGTACTGGGTCACGTATTCCTGAATGCGACCGCGGCGGACGTTCTTGAGGTCCATGACGAACGCCAGTTTCTCGGCGTCGATGCCGTCCTTGTCGTAGATCGTGCCGTTCGAGTCCGACAGCGTGACGGCCTTGGCGCCCAGCTGGGTCAGTTTCTCGACGGTGTACTGGGCCACGTTGCCCGAGCCGGAAACGGTGCAGACCTTGCCGGCGAACGAGTCGCCGCGCGTAGCCAGCATTTCCTGCGCAAAGTAAACCGAGCCGTAACCGGTGGCCTCGGGCCGGATCAGGCTGCCGCCCCACTTCAGGCCCTTGCCCGTCAACACGCCCGTGAACTCGTTGCGAAGGCGCTTGTACTGGCCGAACATGAAGCCGATCTCGCGACCGCCCACGCCGATGTCGCCCGCCGGCACGTCCGTGTCCGCCCCGATGTGGCGCGACAGTTCGGTCATGAACGACTGGCAGAACTTCATCACTTCGTTGTCCGACTTGCCCTTGGGGTCGAAGTCCGAGCCGCCCTTGCCGCCGCCCATGGGCAGCGTCGTGAGGGAGTTCTTGAACACCTGCTCGAAGGCGAGGAACTTCAGGATGCCGAGGTAAACGGAGGGGTGAAAGCGAATGCCCCCCTTGTAGGGACCGATGGCGCTGTTCATCTGGATACGGAAACCGCGGTTGATCTGGAACACGCCCTTGTCATTCACCCACGGCACACGGAACATGAACACGCGTTCGGGTTCGATGATGCGCTCCAGAATGGCGTTCTTCTGGTACTGGGGATTGCGCGCCATGACGGCTTCGAGTGAGGTGAGGACTTCTTCCACCGCCTGGTGGAATTCCGGCTCGGCCGGGTTGCGCTTGTGCGCGAGTTCAAGGACATCTGACACGTAAGACATAGAGCTGGGTCTCCATTCGTACTGCTTTCGAATACCACCCCAAGGGTGGGAGCGAAAAGGGGACAAGACACCCGAGTGTCTGGAGTCGGTGTCTCGGAATCCCCTCTGGATTCCGATCGTTTCTGTTGCCATTATTGCCGGAAACCCTCGTTCTGCGTTTTCCGGTCCCCCGCGAACTTATTGGCAACACAATGCCAATGATTTCAAAAACAATCGGAAATGTCAAGCCAAAATGACCATTTGGACCGAACCGTTTTCAAATCCTTGAAAACAGTCGGATTCCCCCCTGCTTTTTGAAAACTATAAGGAAATCCAGGAGGATGGCGGTGGGGGATCTGCGGCGATGGACCCGCTTGGGGGCCCGGGTTTGGCTGGGGGTATCTGGCAATATCCGGCCTGTTCTCCCTAGGTCATAAATGGCAATAATTCAGAATATGGCCATTTGTTGCTTGCGTTTCTCTCCGGATTCGGTTAGGCTGTTTGTCAGTGTAGGCGTGATCTGACGCAAGTGAGGAACCGGAATGCGGCGAACCGATTCAAAAATACGAGTGGCCATTCTGCGGGTGCTGCGCGAGACCGACGGCTCGGTCGGCAGCACCGAAATCGCCGAGGCGTTGCGTATTCAGGGCTTCGACCACAGCCCGCGCACCATCCGCCTCTACCTTCAGGAGATGGCCGAGGAGGGCCTGGTGGCCGAGGCGCGCCGCGGGCGCCACGGGGGGCGGACCATCACCCCCCGGGGGATCGAGGAGATCAAGGACGCCCTGGTGATTGACCGCGTCGGGTTCACCGCCGCGCGGGTGGATGCGCTCACCTGGCAGATGAATTTCAGCCCCGCCACCGGTTCCGGACGCATTGTCCTGAACATCACGACCGTCTCCGAGGACCAGGCCGAGGCGGCCCTGAAGGAAATGATCCCGGTCTTCGAGGCCGGCCTGAGCATGGGCAACTTTCTGGCCGTGGCGCGCGGAGGCGAGCGGCTCGGCGCCTTCGAGGTACCGGCCCACCAGGTCGCCTTCGGGACCGTCTGCAGCGTTACGGTCAACGGCGCCTTCCTCAGCGAGCGCATCCCGACCGTCTCGCGTTTCGGCGGGGTGCTCGAGATCGCCAACGGCGAACCCGCCCGTTTTACCGACGTCATCTATTACGACGGCACGACGCTCGACCCGCTCGAGGTCTTCATCAAGGGGGGGCTGACCACCGTACGCCGGGCCGCGGCGACCGGCTGCGGGCGCATCGGCGCCAGCTTCCGCGAGGTCCCCACCGCCGCCCTGGGGCACGTCTCCCAGCTGCTGCGCCGCCTGCGCCGCATGGGATTGGGGGACGATCTCCTGCTCGGCAAGCCGAACAAGCCCCTGCTCGACTTCCCGGTCCACGAGGGGCGCACGGCGCTCCTTCTCGCCGGGGGACTCAATCCCGCCGCCGCCGTCCAGGAAGCCGGTATTCCCACCCACAACTTCGCCCTCTCGACCCTCTTCGAGTATTCGAAACTCCTGCATTACAGCCATGTGCGCGAGTACCTGAAGAACTCCCGTCCCCCAAAGTATCAGGCGGACGAGGAGGAAGGCCGCTGACCTTCGCGCCGCGTTCCTTCCGTTTTCGAGGATAAGCGGGATGGGGCAATAACAAGCGGTTCTCCAGGTCCCTGCATCTCTGCGCGATTATTCGGAACCCTGCCAGAATTTTTCGCGGGGACGGGTTTGAAACCCACCCCGACGGATTCTTTCCTCAGATCGCGAGCCCCTTCTCTGGGGAACGACGAGTGGCTGACGGCTCACGTCAATTTGAATTGACACCGGTCTCCTGTTGCCATAGTTTGACGGGACTGAACGTACGTTCGGCCTGGTCGGCCCTCCTCAGGTCTGAAGTTTGGTCTGGAATGTCTCTGCGGTTTGTGAAGGTGGCGTGCGGGTGCGTATGCGCCATCTGAAGCAATGGCGTTGGGTTTGCCATATGCCGCTCTGACGGGATGGGTTCCGGCCCCATCTATTCGAGAAGGAAAATTGCCATGACTGATGCAAACACCCTGTCCCTCCCTCATGAAGTAACCCGCCGTTCCTTTCTGAAAACAGTCGCAGGCGGCGCGGCCGGCGCCGGACTGATTGGGGGCCTGGCCGCTGCGGCCCCGGAGCCCCAGCAGACGGCGGCGCCCGCCGCCACGGCCGCGACACCCGGTCCGCGGTCGAGCAAAGTCATCAAGGTGGGGGTCGTCGGGGGCAACTTCGGTCTGAGTTTCTTCTGGCACCTGCACCCCAACAGCAAGGTGACGGCTGTCTGCGACCTGCGTCCCGACCGGCTGGCCGAGATGGCCAAGACCTACCAGTGTGGCAACACCTACAAGGATTTCCGCACCATGCTGCGCGAGGCCGATATGGACGCGGTGGCCGTTTTCACCCCGGCTCCGCTGCACGTCTGGATGGCCACCGAGGCGATGAAGGCCGGCAAGCACGTCATCAGCGCCGTCCCGGCGGGCATGTCACTCGAGGAACTCGCGCAGCTCATCGAGTGCAAGGAAAAGACCGGCATGACCTACATGATGGCCGAGACCAGTTTTTTCCGCCCCGAGATCATCACCTGTCGCGAGTGGGCGCGCGCGGGGCGCTTCGGCACCATCTTCTACTCCGAAGCCGAGTACCACCACGAGGGACTGATCCCCCTGATGTACGATGAGAAGGGGCTGCCCACCTGGCGCCACGGCCTGCCGCCGATGCACTACCCGACGCACTGTACCGGTCTCATCATCCCCGTCATCAACGAACGGCTGACCGAGGTGCAGGCGATCGGCTGGGGCGACGGCCACGAGGTGCTCCAGACCAACGAGTACGAAAACCCCTTCTGGAACACCAACGGCTTCTTCAAGACCTCGGGCGGCCACAGCTGCCGCGTCTCGGTCTGCTGGCACATCGCCGCTTCCGGCACCGAACGCGGGCAGTTCTACGGCGACCGCATGTCGTACATCATGTCGCGCCCGGACGGGTCGCCCAACATCGTCTATAGCATCCGCGAGGGCAAGGAAGTGAAACTCGACGCCAACGGATACCCGGAAGGGGACGTCAAGCGCGAGCAGTTCGAGCAGCCCAACCACTGGGACAAACTGCCCGAGCCGTTGCGCGTCGAGAGCGGCCACGGCGGATCGCACACCCACATCACGCACGAGTTCATCAGCGCGCTGGTGGACGGGCGCGCGCCGCTCGTGGATGTGTACGAGGCCGTGGCCTACACCGCCCCGGGGATCGTGGCCCACCAGTCGGCGCTCAAGGGAGGCGAGTTGTTGAAGATTCCCAGCTTCGACAAGACCCCTGAAAAAGCCAAAGCCTGACCGCACGGCCGCGGCGAAAACTCAAGTCAATCGGCAATCGGAATCGGGGACATCCGAAAGGATGTCCCCGTATTTTCAAGAGTGGGGGGGGAATCGAGGGGACACCGATTACACCCTGTGCCGCCACGAACGTCCGGGCCGTCCTCTCGGTTCCGAGGCGTTTCTCCAGACGCTCGGCCGCCTTCTCGGTCGCGGCTCACGTTCCACCCGCCGGGACGGAAACCGCTGAAGGGGGAGAAATAGGTGGGGTGTCCCCTGATTTCGATTTGATTTCCTTCCAAGAGTTCAACGCGGAAGATCGGAAAAAGTTCCGGAGAAATGAAAAAGATATTCTGAAATCGGTTCACCCAGCCGCATCTCAATGGGTCATCTTCGCAAGAACGCCTGCGCGTTTTTTTTTTTTGAGTTTTTGAGATTGACTTTATTCTTATCCCTGCGTATCATGCGCAACCTGTAGTGAATAGCGTTATTCTTCACTCCTTTGGAATCCTCAGTACCCGATTATTTTCCGGGACAGCCGTCCCGAAAAAAACGGAAGGAGTCTCTGCCATGACATCCCGTTTCCAGAACACCCGCATCGCCCCGCTTTCAATCGCCGCCTTTCTCCTGGTCCTCCTCGCCTGTCCCCTGACTGGCGGATGGGCACAGACGATGGAAATGAATGGGGGGATCAAATCCACTGGAGACATCAATTCAGTCT
>DAOPYU010000309.1:0-5660 GCA_035353095.1 Candidatus Sumerlaeota bacterium
CCTCCACTGAAACGGTTCCATTTCCCGTTGCATGATCAAGGGGCCAGACGACCAGGTCCAACCGTCCGAAGTCCTCGACCACCCGTTCCACCAGAGACTCGGCCGTGTCGGAATTGAACCGTCCTGCCTCCTTTTCCAGCGGCAAGGCAATGGCGCCCGATTGGAGAACCCGGGGAATCGTTTCCCAGAAGGTCGCATTCCCGGTCTGGCAGGAGAGGGCCAGCCGGGCGTTGGGGCGCGCGAGGGACAGGGTCAGGACCTGCCCCAGGGGGGTATCGGCCCGCAGGACCAGCACGCCGCGCGGTTCCGAAAAGAAGGGGGAAGATGGCGGTGTTTCGGTCATGAGAGCTTTTTCTCCGGTGTTCCCTCCCGCATTGTCTCGATCACGAATACACGAAAAAGCGGCAAGAGCCAAAGAGATTCTGGCGGTTTCGATTCTCGCGGCATTCTTTCACACACACCGTGCGAGACCTATAGGGAGTGTTCCGTCTGTGTTCCGAAGTGAGGTAGAAATAAAAAAGCCGGGTAAAATAACCCGGCTGAAATCAGTGGTGGGTGATACTGGGCTCGAACCAGTGACCCCCGGCATGTGAGGCCGGTACTCTAGCCAACTGAGCTAATCACCCACGCTTTCCCGTGCGTTCTGGCGTCCTTGGACCCCTTCTCCGCACTTGGGGCGTCACCGTAGCAGGCCGACTCCCGCACGTCAAGACTTTTTCTGTGTTTTCGGCGAACGATTTCAAATCCTCCGTCTTTGCGTGCGTTGAAAAAGACGGGGGGCGGTGGGTTTGAGAATCCATTCGTCCCCGGATTTTTCGGAAGGAAGGTTCTGATGCCGTCGAGCGTCCGTTCGGCGTGGAATTTTCCTTGTACCGGCCAGACGCCTGGCGCTCCCGGCCACTCATCCCCCTGTCAAAATCATCGGGGAGAGGGAGGGGAACAGTCCCTTGTACACTTTTCACTCCGGTTCTCCGAGGTTCGCCTGCGCAATTCTTGCACAGCCCGGGTCGCCCTTTCGTGTAAGAGTTGCGCAATGCATTGTCGCAACTCAATAAATTTCAGCCATTTGTCGTCTGGTGTGGAACTTGCTTCGGGGAAGGGGGGTGAGTTGTGTTCTGGATACCCCACCTTGGGGACGGGGGCGGATCGGGTTCGGAGAGACAGAGCAAGGGGGGAAACGTATTTCCCTGGAAGATGTCAGTTTCTCACGCTCGTCAGCCTGAGGTCCGTCGGATGGTGCCGGGTATTGCCCGTGTGGCGGGTTGTCCCTGAAAGGCCTGAAGGACGGATCGAGGTGGGGTTTTCGGGGGACGCCTTTGGGGTTGAATCCACGCCGGAGTCCGTGTCTAATGGACGTGTCTGGCGACCTGTTTCCTCAAGCCGATTTATCGGCTCACGAGCCAAATTTTTCTGGGAGTGTGTTTCATGGTCCGCTCTGTTGTTTCCGGTGTACAGGGGTGCGGTTTTGCCGCGCGAGTCCAACTGGGAGGCCGTGTGGGCCTGCTTCTGTTTTTTCTGGTCGCTCTTTCCTCGCTGGCGGCGGCCCAGACGGCTCTGACCCCGAAGGGGGCGGGAACGGAGGCCAGTCCCTACATTATTTCCGAACTGGGGAACCTGGTCTGGATGCAGGAGAAGGTCGAGTCCAGCGTGGGCAAGCATTATGTCCTGGCGAACGCGATTGACGCGTCGGCGACCTCCACGTGGAACGACGACGAGACGGAAACCGACACGCTCGAGGGGTTCTATCCGATCGGAACCGTCCACTATCCCTTCCGGGGCGAGTTCGATGGCAATGGCTATGCGATTTCCAGTCTGACGGTCAACCGGCCCGATTCGAATTATGTCGGCCTGTTCGGTTGGATCGGCAAAGGGGGACGGGTGCGCAATCTGGGGGTGAAAAGCGGCACCCTGACGGGACTGGGGCAGGTGGGTGGGCTGGCCGGGTACAACGCCCACGGGACGATCGAGAACTGTTATGCCTCGTCCAAAGTGACCGGTACGACCTATGCCGCCGGAGGACTGGTTGGGGCGAACGGAGGAAACATCCGAAACTGCTACGCCACGGGCGCGGTGACCGGTGTGGAAAACGTGGGAGGACTGGCCGGGTGGAACAATTCCGACGGCGGGATTCGCTACTGCTACGCCACCGGCGCTGTCTCCGGAACCACCCATGTGGGGGGATTCACTGGCGGAGGAACCGATGGGACGATTGTCCTGTGTTTCTGGGACACGGACACGACGGGGCAGGACTATACGGCGGACAGCCACAGTTGTTTCGGGCGGACGACGACGGAGATGAAAACGCAATCCACCTATGTGGGGTGGGATTTCGAGAACGTCTGGACGATCAGCAGCAGTTATCCGACCCTGCGGGCGCCGCTTCTCTCGCTGGACGTGCTGGTGCTCGGGCCCGGGACGTTGACGGGGACGGGGGGGAACTATGCCGTGGGGACGCAGGTGACCCTGACCGCGACGCCGAACGCCGGGTGCCGGTTCGTGGGATGGACGGGCGATGTCTCCGACGCTGCGAAGGGGACCAACCCCCTGGTGGTGACGATGAACCGCGACAAGGCGATCCGGGCGCAGTTCACCTCGGATCTCTACGCGTACCGGTATAAGGTGAAACCGGTGAACTGCGCGGTGACCGGCGGGGTGGAGGGGGACTACGTCCTCGCCGGGCAGGCCCTGACCGTCACGGGGACCAGCGCCGCGAGCTCGCTCAAGATCGTCAAAGAGAAGGTGTTGAAGACGGCGGTTCCGGCTACCCACCTGGTGGATGACGCGGCGATTTCGACCCTGACGATTTCGGGCGATTTCGGCGCGTTCTACAGCGACGCGGCCATCGGGACCTGGACGGCGGGGGGCGCGGTCAAGAGCATCACGACGAAAGCGGCGGTCGAGCGGATCGAAGCGCAGTCGGTGGGAACGATTCGGATAACGGGACAGGCGGATTCGTCCAGAAACCAGACGGCCCTCCTCACGATCCTGACGCCGGGGTCGGACCAGAAAATGTCCGTCGCGCTCAACGGCGTGGTTCTGAAGGAACTGGTGACGGCCCAGGAAGTGGGCAAGATGACCATCGCCTCGAAGGTGTGGCAATACTTGGATACCAAGGTGAAGACCTACTCCCTGGGGGGGATCGGGGGAGTGGGGAACGATTCCTACCAGATGCAGGTCTTCTCGCTCGACGCGCTGTCGGTCAAGCCGGTGACGTTTGGCAGCCAGACGCGCGGGGGGAACATCGGCACCTCCGGCAAGCCGGAACGGATGGTGATCCACGTCTCGAGCGACCGGGTCCAGACGATTGCGGGACAGAATATCTCGTTCTATATCACGGTCGGCGGGGGGAACGGTGTGATCAACAAGATCGCCGCCGGGGCGACCCTCGAGGGCAAAGCCTGGGTCTCGAAAGTCGGCAAAGCCACGGCGGGGACGAGCAAGGCGAACTTTTCGGTGGTGACGCCGATTTGAAAACCTGAAGAATTTTCTTTTTCCGGATGTAACCTTCCGTCCGTCGAAGCGTATAAGATTTTGTGAAAGCGCCTCGATGGGACGGGAGGTTTCTTTGTTTCCCAAAAATGAAGACCAACCGGAAGGAGAAACGTCATGTGGGACCGGAGACTGATCCAGATATTGGTGGTGTTGTTCTTTCTTGTATCGGTGGTGGGGTTGTTTCGGGCGGTGGTCGCGGGGGCTGAGGGGGAAATGCCTGTGCCCAGGGGCAATCGTCTGCTCGGAATGGCCGTATCGGAATCGGAAAACAAAAACTTCGATGCCGCCATGGCGCTGGCGAAGTCGGCTGGCGTCCAGGTGGTGAACCTCAAACTGGACTGGGACGAGGTCGAGAAAAAGCCGGGCGTGTTCGATTCGCCCTGGCCCAAGGTCGCCAATCTTTACTACCCCCCGCAGAAGGTGCAGTTGAGTCTGCGCCTCTCGACGTTGGACACGAGCCAGAATCGTATTCCGAAGGACCTGCGGGGGAAGCCGTTCGACGATCCCGCGGTCATCGAACGATTCAACCGGTTCCTCGACTATGTGCTCGACCAGATGCCTGACCTGACACTCGCCGAACTCTCGATCGGGAACGAGGTGGATGGCGTTCTGGGGACGGACGAGAAAAAATGGGAGCAGTACGCCCGCTTCTTCGTCGCGACCCGCGAACACGCCGGCCAGAAGCGGAAAGACCTGAAGGTTGGCGTCTCGATCATGTTTTCCGGCCACACCGGTCCGGCGGCCCGGTGTGCCGAAGCGATCAACCGGCAGACGGATGTGGTGATGGTTTCCTACTACCCGTTGGATTCGGCTTTCAAGGTTCGCGACCCCAAGGTCGTCCACGAGGATTTCGAGACGATCTGTCAAAAATACCCGAAACGTCCGATTTCCTTCCTCGAAGCGGGGTATCCGTCCGGCGAGCGGTGCGGCAGTTCCGAACTGAAGCAGCAACAGTTTGTGGAGGAATTGTTCGCGGCCTGGGACCGGCACGCGGAACAGATTGAATGTATCACCTTTGTCTGGTTGAATGACACGTCGGCCTCCGCGGTCAAGGGGTTCACGAAATACTACGGCAGTTCCAACCCGGCCTTCGTGGACTACCTCAGCACGTTGGGGTTGCGGACGTTCAAAGGAGCGGGTGTTGACAAACTGGGATTTACCGCGTTAAAGATGCAAAGTAAAGCCCGGGGGTGGTGAGGGAAAAAAGAGAGAAATCGATGAAAGAACAAACAGATGATTTGTTTAGGCCGATTTGTGAACGAAAAGGTCTAAAGATGTGATGAGGTGGGGAGGTCTGCTATATCTGAGGGCGAGGGCTATTTTTTAAATATAACGAATTCTTTTGGCCCCGGAGGGGCCGCCCTTGAGGTGCTTCGCAGGCTTGTAAGCCAGCCGTAGGTGACCGAAGGGAACCTACGGAAAGCGTGTATCAATAAGGTGCGCATGCACCCTGAAGGGGTGCCCCAAAGAAATCCTGTATGTAATGTATTGGGATCGAAGGAAAGGTGGAATCTCGGGTGATATTATAGGGAAACCCCTGTCGGGGTTGGGGATATTTGGAAACATGTTCCGTGGGTTAAAACCCACGGCTATTCAAGGGAAATCCCTTCGGGATTTGTGGATGTCTGGATCGAATCCCGTCGAGATCGTGCAGGTTTTTTGGGGTATCGTAATCTGGAAGGATCGCCGAAACAGATGACACACACACGCATCAAAATCTGTGGCATCACGAACGAAGACGACGCTCTGGCGACGGCTCGGCTGAGGGTGGATTTTCTGGGGTTTGTGTTCTATCCGCCCAGTCCGCGTTACGTGGAACCAGAGCGTGTGGGGGTGATTGCGCAGAAGGTCCGGGACGCGCTGGGCGAGGCGGCGCCCCGGTTCATCGGGGTGTTTGTGGACGAGAGCGCCGAGCGTGTCGAGGCTATCCGGCGTACCGCCGGACTGGACGGCGTACAGTTCTGCGGCGACGAGACGCCTGAGACGGTTCGCGCCTGCGCGCCCCTGCGCATCCGGACCCTCTCGCTCCAGACGCTCGACCGCCTGGGCCGATTCGACGTGGATGCCTACCTGTGCGACACGCACGCGCCCGAGCAGAAGGGCGGGACCGGACAGGCGTACGACTACGAGCAGCTGCGCCCCTGGTTGGATCGGTACCGGATCATCGT
>DAOPYU010000310.1:0-5654 GCA_035353095.1 Candidatus Sumerlaeota bacterium
GAGAGATGGACAAAAGCTGCATGTCCCCCATTCCCAATCAGGGTGTTCTGGATCATGCGGAGAGACATCGTGAGGTTCTGAGCCTCCGTATCGTTGTAAAGAACGACAATCTGAGAATTGTTTCCCGGATCGGCCTTCTGGAGAAAGACGTTCCCCCGCAACAGCATGGATTGCGAAAACGGGCCGGAACCGGAGAAATCGTCGTCCGTCATCAGGTCCCCTTCATAACTGCGCGCCCGGGCGAACCAGTTGTACTCGAGAACGGCCTCACGGGCCCGGATATGAAAATTCTGGGCCTGAACACTGTCGTGGACGTATGAGTAACGGAGGGTAAAGATTCCGCCGTAGATATACAGATTGTGAGTCGGTCCCCCCGTGGCGTTCAGGTTGCCGTTCCGGTCGAATTCGCAGAACTCGACCGTCGCTTCACTCTCCTCATTCCCACCGGTCATTCCATTGTCGTTTTCCTGAAACAGGCAATCCTTGACGACGAGACCGCGAGTTCCATAATACCGAATTCCGGCGGAGTTGAAAGAAGCCGTCCGGCATCCCTTGAACACAATACCCGAAATGCGGTAATGACTGGCCCCCACCACCTGCCAGCCTCCGCGTCCCCGGTCTCCGGCGGAATAGCTGCCGGGGGCCTTTTCCACCAGTGTCCCTGTAAAATCCCAGACCGGACGATTCTTCGGGTCCTGCGCCCGAATGACAATGGGCCTATCCTCGGGCGCCCTGGCCGTCAAGTAAACCCGGAACCGATAGACGCCCGGCGCGATGACCACTTCATCTCCAGCCTGCGCGGCTTCGATCTTCCGATAGTCGTCGCCAGGGTTGATGGTGATCACCGCCGCCCACCCGGAAGAGATTCCAGACAGAAAAACGAGCACCAGGAGGAGCCGCCAGAGGGATTGAATCTTAAATTCAGAAATCATCTTCACGTTCTCCATTTCGTCCCGATCGTGGAACCATCTTACTCATACCAACCGGTGCGGACAAGCCCGGAATCCACTCGAAAGCGAACTTTCTTGACCGTTTTCCATTTCCCCCCTATGATCGCACAACTTTGAAACGGGAAGAAGACCGGAAGAGAGGAAAAACATTCATGAGTCCACGGAGACCAAGCTCGGAGAAGAAGATTCTGTTCGGGGCAATCCGCCTGTCCCTTCTCATGTTGTTGTTTTCTCAATTCATGTTTCCCGGATGGTGCCAGACCTCAAAGAGCACAGACTGGTATCAGTTCCGCGGACCCCAGCGGAACGGGGTCAGTTCCGAACAGGGCCTGTTGGGTGAGTGGCCGGAAGGCGGCCCCAAAATCCTCTGGACCGTCACGGGCATCGGGCAAGGATACTCGTCCCCCATCGTAGCGGAGGGAGCGCTTTATATCACCGGCGACATGGGGGACGATCTGGTGATTTCGGCGTTTTCACTCGACGGGCAAAAGAAATGGTCGGTGAAGAACGGGAAGGCGTGGAAGGGCTCCTATCCGGGCGCGCGGGCCAGTTGTCTCTATGAGGCCGGACGCCTGTACCACATGAACGCGCATGGACGCGTCGTCTGTCTGGATGCGGCGGATGGCCGGGAAATCTGGGCCGTGGACACGCTCGAGCGTTTCGGCGCCCGGAACATAAAATGGGGCATGAGCGAATGCCTCTTGCTGGACGGAGACCGGCTGATTGTAACCCCCGGCGGAGAAAAGGCTTTGACCGCGGCGCTCAACAAACAGACGGGCGAGACCATCTGGACCGGCGAGCCGTTACGATTCACGAAAAAAGAAGAGGCGGGAGGAACAGCGGTCGAGAATCCCAGGGAGCAGACCGATCAGGCCGGTTATGCTTCGCCCGTCCTGATGGAAGTGGAAGGCAAACGCCTGATCGCCGGTTGTTCCTCGAACAATTTTTACTGTGTGGACGCGGCCAACGGGAAAATCGTCTGGAAGCGACAGGTTCCCGCGCCCTGGGAAGTGATCGCCACAATGCCTCTGGTCTTCGGAGACCGGATTGTCTTTTCAAGTCCCGATAAGTTCGGGAGCGAATGTTTTCAGGTCCGCGTGGAAGGGGACCAGGTCCGGTTCGATTCCCTCTGGAAGAACGATCTGGACAATTGCCACGGCGCGCTGGTGTATGCGAACGGACGGATTTATGGATCGGGTTACACCGTATTCAAGCCCTGGAGTTGTGTGGATGCGGAGTCGGGAAAAATTCTGTACTCGAAGGACGACCTGTGGCCCGGGTCGGTGATCTGGGCGGAGAACCGGCTTTACGTGCTGATCCAGAGTGGCCTGATGCTCCTGCTCGAGCCGACCGAGAAGGAATTTGTCACCCGGGGACAGTTTCAGTTCGAAGAACGTCCGAAGAGCAGAGACGCCTGGGCGCACCCGGTGATCCACCAGGGGCGCCTCTACCTGCGTTACGACGACCGACTCTGCTGTTACGACGTGAAGAAGAAATGATCCGGGGTCACTTGCCGAAATACGCCCCGATGCTCTTCGCAATGAGTTCGATCTTTTCGGGGGACAGATGCGGCCCCATGGGGAGCGTCACCAGACGATCAATGAACCCCTCGACCACCGGGAGTTCCGGATCGCGGGTGAAGAGCGGCTGTGTCCCCGAAAAGCGATGGAGCAGGGGATAGTGCATGGAGGTCTGAATCCCCGCCTCAGTCAGGGCTTTTCGGAAAGCGGGCCGGTCCGTTCCTGCGGGTAAAAGAATCACGAAGAGGTGGTGGACGGGTTTTCCACGGGGATTCTGGAAGGGAATCTCGAGTCCCTCGATATCCAGGACGGCGATGGCCTGACGCAATCCCTCGGCGGCCTGAACGCGCAGCTGCGTGATCTGTTCAAGCTGGCGCAGCTGTACCGAGGCGACGGAAGCGCGCAGTTCGTCAAACCGGTAGTTGAATCCCAAGCCAGTGACGTCGTATTCGGCCGCATGTCCCTGGTGCCGGTCCCAGGTGACCGTGGTCATGCTGTGGGACCGCATGACGCGGACCTTTTCGGCGACCTGGTCATCGCGGGTCACCACTACCCCCCCTTCGCCCGCCGTCATGTTCTTGTTGCTGAAAAGCGAGAAGGTACCGGAAAGCCCGAAGGTCCCGATCTTGCGTCCGTCGAGTTCAGCCAGCGGAGCATGGCTGGCATCCTCGACCAGATCAATGTTGTGTTTCCGGGCGATTTCGAGAAGCGCGGGCATATCGGGACAGAACCCGCCATAGGACATCGTCACAATCAGACGGGTCCGCGGGGTGATCTTGCGTTCGACATCCTCGGGCGACAGGGTGAGGTCCTGCGTGGAAACGCAATCGGCCAGAACCGGTACTCCCCCACAATAGAGACCGGCATTGAGCGTGGCAATGAAAGTGAGGGCGGGAACAATGTACTCATCGCCCGGTTCCAAACTGGCAGCGGCGTAGGCGAGGTGCAGGGCGGCGGTGCCATTGGTCACGGCCAATGCGTGCGGCACACCGAGCATGGCGGCAAAGGCGTCTTCGAACGCCTTGACCCGGGCGCCCTGGGTGAGCCAGCCGGACCGCAGGGTTTCCGAGGCGGCGGCCACTTCTTCTTCGCCGACGGTGACATCACTGAGGGGCACAATCCATTTCATGGCCGAATCTCTCCCGATTCACGATCTCCGAGAATTTTGACGAGCACTTCTTTGGGACGCTTGCCGTCAAACTCGAAGTAATAGAGGGTCTGATACGTCCCCAGATCGAGGCGGCCCGCCGTGATTGGCAAGGTGACGGAATGCCCGGAGAGGATCGCCTTGAGGTGTCCGGTGGCGTTTTTCTTGTAGTCCGTCCGGTCGTGCCGATACTCGCGTACAGCGGGAACCAGTTCATCGAGCAGGTCGGCGAAGTCCTGAGTCAGGGAATAGTCGGAATCCGAGACGTAAACGGCCGAACTGGTGTGCATGGGATAAACCAGCGCCATCCCTTCCTGAATGGAACTTTCCGCAACCGCCCCTTCGACTTGATCCGTGATATTGAGGATTTCGCAGGCGCGAGTGGTGCAGAAATGAAGTTCTTTTCGATAGGTGGGCATTGGGTGATCTTTCCACGCGGAAAACAAGAGGCCCCATCCGGAGACCTGAGGTTGATTCTATGAGAAGCGGCTGAACAAATCCAGACAAACCGGCAGGCGCAACAAATTCCGCTATAAAACCGCCCCGTTCCCCGCGCGCGCCACGGGGAAAGGGGACAGTCAATCAGTTTTCAGAACCTCGCGCAATTCAGGAGACAGGTTTCCGCATCAGAAAATCTTCCAGATCGATCTATCCGGAGCACGATACGGCACAACAGTGAACGTGTACTGCTGAGTATCCTGTCCCTGACCGTTCTGAGCCGTGACGGTGACGTTATAACTCACCCCCGTCGCCATACTCGGCACCGTTCCCGATATTTTGTTGATTCCATCGAAAAGGAGCCACGCCGGAAGCCCCTGAACGGTGAAAGTCGGGGCGGGATTGCCCGTTGCCGTAATCGTGTACTGGTACACGGTAGTCGCCATCGCTTTAGTGTTGGGGATACTGGTGATCCTGGGCCCCCCCGACGTGGGATTGACGCCAGGCGTGGGGGTGGCCGCCTGCCAGCTGGCGGGATCGTTCCCCCAGAGTGTGGCTCCCTTGCGCGCGAGCGACTTGCCCGTTCCATCCGCCGCCAGCGGCCAGGGCGCCTTGTTGTTGTAGTCCACCTCGTCCTCGAGCAGATAGGGGATATACCAGGGTTCATCGGTGGGCGGATCGTCGGGCCGCAGGAGTCGAACCGTTTCTCCTCCGTTCGAAAGCGCGCCGGAATAGGGCCCTGTGAGGCGAGCCGAATTGTCAATGCCGTAAAAGGACTTGAAGTTGGCCAGTTGCGTCGCCTTGGCCGAATCCGAGGGATTGAACGGGAGAATGGCCAGATATTCTCCTGACGCGAGCAGGGTGCCGGTCGTGAAATCGAACTCCACCCCTTCCCTAACTTTCCAGCCGGTGAGATCCACGGTCGTCCCCGTGGGGTTGTGGATTTCAAAGAACTCGAGTTCTCCGGCATTGACCATGGTACCGGGGTTGTAATGAATCTCGCTGATGACCAGGGGACCGACCCGGGGACCGGGATTGGCGGCATTCCACGAGTTGTGGAGCATGGGATAGAGTTTGCCCGTGGCGTTGGGCCAGCGCCCGTAGGACTCGCCGTTCTTCATCGGCCCGAAATCCACATGATCGGCGAAATACCACCCGCCCCGCTTGGTCGGCGCCATGAGATAGACATCGTCGCCATGCGCGGCATTGAGGCTGAAATCGTTGGGGCCGGGAGTCGCGGGAGTCGGATTGAAGTTGCTTTCGGTGTAGGTAAGATACCCCCCCACATCCAGATGCGTCCCGGAGGGAACGGCAAACTTGAAGAAGTTATTGTTCGAGTCACTCAGGTACCATCCGGCGATACTGACCTGGGTGGCCGAGGTGTTGCAGAGTTCGATCGAGTCGCTCTGCGGCGGATCGGTGTGGCTGAGCACTTCGTTGATCACCACATCGTGGCACGGTTCCATACCGGCTCTTCCCGGCGACCCGTACAACTCCACACTGGCGCGCCAGGCATCCGGATCGTCGTACCCGGGGGTGGGCAGTCCCGTCTGGTTGACCAGTTCGAGCGAACTGCATTTCCCATCGGAACGTCCGGGC
>DAOPYU010000311.1:0-5649 GCA_035353095.1 Candidatus Sumerlaeota bacterium
CTCTTTAAGGAACCGGTCGCGCGCGGCGATCAGGGTATCCTTCGGGGCGTAGAAATTGCCCCGGAACACTTCGAGGTACACCTTGGTGACGCCGGTCTGGCGGCACCACGCCACGGCATCGGTCAGGCCTTTCTCGTCCTTCAGGTAACGATTGACGTCCTGGGCCGTGAACAGGGTGGAGAACCGGTGGGTCGCGGCCTGGCTCTGCGCGGTCTGCCAGAGGTCCTCGGCCGGAAGACGGTTTTCACACAAAACTCCAGTCAGAATGAACAGGGCGATCAAGGCAATGGTTCTTTTGAACATGGGGGAGACCTCCTATTTTTTTGTCTCACGCGAAACCGTGAAGAACGCGGCGCCGAGGGCTGAATTGGGCCGATCAGGCGGATCGGTCCCATTTGCTTCACTCACTTGTCACTTACGCGCTCACTCATCATCCCAATCGTCCTCGCCGGCGGAAAACCAGGCCAGGACGCCGCCTTCCTGGCTGATCTGCAGGAGGGCCGGGACCAGGGTCAGCGTACAGACGGTGGCCGACGAGATGGCGATGAGCGCCACGGTGGCCATTTCGCGGTACGCGGGGAGAGGGATCTGGGCCAGACAGCCCATGCCGATGAGAATCGAGAGGCTCGACACGATGCTCGGCCGCCCGCCCACCCGCATGACCTGGCGCAGCGAGGCGTAGCGCCGCTCGTAGAGGCGCTGGATGAAGATGATCGTCTGGTCCAGCGCGATGGCAATGATGAGTGGGAAAACGAGCAACGAGTAGAGACTGATGCGGAACTGGAACTGAACCAGGAAGCCGAAGGTCCAGATGGCCGCGCACGTCAAGGGCAGCAGCGCCAGCAGGGCGTCCACGAACCGGGTGCGGAAGTGCAGGAGCACACCCGCCACCAGCCACAGGGCCGAGAAGAGAGTGGTCTGCGCCAGCGTACTGAGGATGTCGCGCGACACGCGGCGTTTCTCCATGGCCTCGTTGCTGAAACGCAGCGCATTCGAGACCGGCCCCTTGCGCAGGAGCGTCACCAGATCGTCGAAGCGTGTGGTGAGCAGGTCCGGTGCGTCGGCCCGGGGCACGACACTTGTCAGGATGCGGTACTTCCCTCCCTCATGCACGATGTGCTGCTGGAGGGTGGAGAGGGTCTTCGGGTCGGTGAGGTCGGAAAACAGGACGGGTTTGGCGGGCGCCGGGACGGCGCTCTGCCACCGCGCGAGGGTTTCGAGGAAGGGTTTGAATGTGGTCTCGGGCCATCCCCGCTCCGTGGCGGCCAGCAGGAGCGAATGGGAGGTGGCCTTGAGGTCGAGCTGGGCCACATCGAGCTGGATGCGGGTCTGAAGCGCGGGAGAGGGAAGGATCGGACTGATGGAACAGACCCGTTCCAGACCGAATGCCGGGGGCAGGTTCAGCAGGTTGTTGTAGAGCATGTCGTTGTATCCGAGGGCCTCTTCGAGGGTGTTGCCCTCGGTGAGGATGGAGAGCACCTGGTCGTTCGACATGGCTCCCGCCGCCGCGGTCACGCCCCGGCGCGACACGGTTTCCGACTGGGGGTTCATGTCCAGCCCCACCTGCCGGTTGATTTTCAGTTGGCCGGTTGAAATCGAGAGGTAGGCCGTCACAATCAATCCCAGCGTCAGCGTGGTCCGGGGCGAGGCGGCCACCGCCGCGCTGAGCTGGTTCAGGCCGAAGTCGTAGGTGTTGACCGGCGTGACCCGTCCGCGCGCCAGAGCGCTCTTGATGGCGGCCATGGGGGGCAGCCACAGGAGCGCCGCCGCGGCCATTGCCAGAACGCCCAGTCCGCAGATGACGGCCAGCTCGCGCAGCTGGTGCGACTCGCTGGTGAAGAGCGAGAAGAAGACGGCGGCGCTCATCAGAGCCGAGACGACCATGCCCCGGCCCGCCTCGGTATAGGCCAGACTCAACGCGGGATAATAGCGCCGGGTTCGGTAGAGATCGTCGGTGAAGCGGTGGTAGATCTGGAAGGCAAACTCCAGTCCCAGGGCCGCCAGCAGAACGGGCAGGAGCGCGGTGAGCAGGTGCAGCTGCCGGGTGTAGAAAGAGGCCAGCCCGTAGGTCCAGACGAGTCCGATCAGGGGGGGCAACCCGACGAAGAGCAGCGCTTCGATCTTGCGAAAGGCCAGGATGAACAGCAGGAGCAGGCACAGCAGCAGCACCAGGCCATTGCGCCGGCAGGCGTTCTGGAATTCCTGCGCCAGGCGCCCGGTCTCGTAGTGTCGGCCGTAGAACTCCGCGGTGACCGAGGCCTTTTCCGGCAGTTTCTCCTTCTGCAGGGTTTCGACCGTGGCATTCAGGAAGTTGTAAAACGCCATGCAATAGAGGAGGCGGCTGGCGGCGTGCCGGGGATAGATGACCACCACGGCGGTTCGCTCATCCGGTTGTACGTGGGACTGGTTGGCCAGGGCGGTGGAAACATAGCGGCTGGCGGGTGGACCCTGCCGGTGCTTGAGATCGCGAATCAAACCCAGGGGGTCGGCGGATTTCTGTTCGCGAGGCCCCTGGGCCGTGGCAGGGGCGGGTTCCGGTTTGCCGGTAGCGGACACAGTGGCGGGGTTCGTCTCTCGCGTCTTGCGCGGGGCGGTTTCGGGCGGCGCGAGGGCCGTCAGCAGGTTTCGGGCGCCCTCGGGGGTGGCCAGTTGCTTCAAAAGGGTCAGGTCGGAGGGCCTCAGGCGCAGGAGCGCCTGCTGGGGGGTCAGGTCCGGGAGTTCCGGTTCTGACGCGAGGGAGGCCGTGGCAGACGTCCGGTTGGTCTTCGCGACGCCCGTCTGGGTTTTTTCCGTGGGGGGAAAATCCGTCAAGGCCGTGGCGTGGACCACAAAACTCAAGTCGGACAGTGCGTCCACAAAAATCTGGGCCACCTGCTCACGGGTCTGCGGGGAGGGAGGCGTTTTGCCGTTAAAGCGAATGGCCAGCGTGAGGGGATCCTGGGCGGGCGCCGTCAGGGCAAGCGCCCGCCAGGAGCGTTGTTCCGCCGGCACGGGGGGCAGGTAAATCCGCAGGTCTTCCTGGAACCCGAGTCCCAGAATTCGCCAGACAGCCAGCGCCGTCAGCGCCACCAGCACGGTCAGAGTCAGGAAGGGGTGCCGGTAGAGTTGCACCCCCACGCTCTGGAGCACCCGCCGGCGCACCGAACCTTCCCGCGCGATCTGGTAGTTTTCGTAGTAACTCATGGCCTTGAGACTCGGGAATCGCTTTCTTCGGTAGAATTCAGGTGCCGCACCCGCCGCCGCATCGGGTCGCCGTAAGGTCCAGCCGGCTTGCAGAACGCGCACACCGCCCTATGTTGGCCCCGGAGCAGGGCTTTACGCAACCGCAGAATGCGGATCGAGTTGAGCGCCTGCGGAATTTCCTGCCGCAGGATGTTCGCAAACGGCGGGCGGTTCGTGCGGGGCGCGCACGGGTAGAGGTTTCCCCGACAGTCTATCACCAGCGTCATCCAGGGACAGATGCACGGGACATGCGCCGGATAGGGGTGTTCGGAGGAAAAGGGAACGGGCGCCTTCTCCTCCGGTTCGGGCCACCGGTAACCGCCCCTTTCCGGGTCCCGGAACTCGGGCCGCAGGGGCGGGGGCGTCAGCGTTTCGATCCGGCGGGTCCGGGCCTGCTCCACGAGACGTTCCCGAACCGCATTGTAGCGATCGGGAAGCGTCACGACCGATTCGTCGTTCTCCGGGCCGAAGGGCTCGACGTGCGCAAACTGCACGCAATCGGCGCCTATCCGGGCGGCCCAGTCGAGGAGTGTTTCGAGTTCGTTCAGGTTCGAGCGCATGACCACCGTGTTGATCTTGACCCGGGGGAACGGGAGATTCCGGGTCCGGCGCGCCGTGAGGAACCGTTCCACGTTGTCCCTTACGCGCTCGACCCCGGGTCGGCCATGCAGGTTTGCGTAGGTGGCCGGGTCGAGCGAGTTGATTGAAACCGAGAGGTCGTGGATCGTCTGGGAGGAGAGGATCGCGTCGGCCCGCTCGCCGTCGAGCAGCGTCCCATTGGTCACCAACCCGACATTGGGGACCCCATACCGGCCCGTCTCAGTCAGGATTTCTCCGAATTGCGGGTGCAGCAACGGCTCGAAGGAGCAGGAAAGCTGGAGGCCGTAGGCGTACGGAAACAACCGCCCGGCCAGGACCCGAAAATCGTCCACACTCATGCCGTGCGCGTCGGGAGGCGACTGCATATACATCGGATAGAAGCACTTTTTGCACGCAAGATTGCACCGGTTGGTGGTGTCGAGACGGATCAGAAACGGGCGGTCGGCCTGAGCGGGGTGATACTCCGCCTCGGAAAACCACGTTTTGCGCAGCGCCCATTTGAGGACTTCTTTGGCGAACATCCGGCGTCCTTCCGGCGCTGGCGCTACAGGTTCAGCACCTTGCGGACAATATCCTTGCGATAGACCACCCCGACGAGCTGTTTGTCGTCCACCACGTAGGCGCGTTCGGAACGCTTGGTGATCATTTCGTGCGCCAGGATCTCGACGGGGGTGTCGGGTTCGACACACAGGGGGGTGGGATTCATGACCTCGCGGGCGGTCAGGGAGTCCTCTTTCCGGTAAAACGCCTCGAACGGCTCGAATTCCGAGAGCACCTGGGGGTCCGAGATCAGGTTCATGTACTTGGGCAACCCCACCTCGATCACCATACGGGTCGAGATGTCGCCCAGCAGTTCCCGCTCTTCCGAAACGACCGGCAGGCCTTCCTCCTCCGCACAGGCGAGGGTCTGCGTGACCTGGCGCAGGGTGGCGTCGGGCCGGATGGTCAGCATGGGCAGGTTCATCAGGTCGGCGGTCACGATCGCCTTTTTGACCTGAATGCCCGATTCTTCGAGAATTTTCAACAAACGCGCCGGCGCCGTGGTGGAAATCATCGCCTTGCGGTTCGATTCCACGCTCACCAGCCGCGCGATCGAAGAAAGCGTCTGGAGCATGACCGTACTCTGGGTCTTGGGGGTGAGCACCAGGAAGATCAGATGGGCCAGTTCGTTCCCGGATGCCTCGATCGGAATGCCCTCGACCGATGTGCCCACGGCCAGCAGGAGGCGGTTCAACCCGGCCAGCCGCGCATGGGGGATCCGGACGCCGTGACCGGGCGAAATGGGCAATTCGGCCTCGATCTCGAGCAGGCGCTCACAGATCTTCTCGGGAACCAGATGGCCCAGATTTTCTCCCAGAGACCCCACCAGTTCGACAATCGCCTCCGGGTAGGTGGCCGAGGTCATGTGAATCAGGATATTCTTTTCATTAAACAGCGCGGCCAGTTTCACGGGGACCCTCTTCTGAGAAACATCCTCTCTCATCCGTCCCCGTCCGAATACTGGATCATTCGGTACACCCGGGAATCAGATGGAATATCCCGACTTTACCGGATTTAAGCACTTCGAGTCAAAACAAATTCCATGCTCCGAATTCCATGTCCCCGCCGGTCTGTACCGCAGGCGTCCTCGCCTGCGTGGTTGAGATAAACCGGACGCCCCCGTCCGCGAGGGGGGGCGTACCACTGGCGTTCCAGCGGTTTGTACCGCCGGCGTCCCCGCCGGCTCGATTGTTGCAGGTAAAAAAGCGGCGCACCAGCCGTCATGGCCGATTCGCCGCGCCTGTTTCACTGTTTCACACAGGGGATCCTTCTGACACCGCTTCCGAG
>DAOPYU010000312.1:0-5602 GCA_035353095.1 Candidatus Sumerlaeota bacterium
AAGCGCGTAATAAGGTTTGGGGCCGTCCACCGGTTGCGGGGTCTTTCTTCCAGGAAAGACGTCCCTGAAAGGGATTGCTTTCTGACTGGACGGGGAGTGAGAATCAGATGAAGCAGGAAGGAGAAGAGCCATGTCCGGTCTGTTCGTATTTCTGGTTCTGGCGTTTACGGTCCTTGACTCGATTGGGCCAATGACGAGTTCTTTATGCTATGGGCGAGTTCCATTTATTCTTCCTGTCGCCATCATCCTGATCATCTCAACTGGCCTGTTACTCAATTCTCATTTTCTGGCGGTTGGACGATTGGGTCGGATTTTCCCGGTACGTTGGAAACGGGACCTCTGTGGTTTAGGGTTGTGTGTGTGCATCTGGATTTTTTCACTTCTCTATCTGACGGTCATCATGACTGTCCGGATCACGCCTCCGCGTCCGCTTTCAGAGAATGAAATCGAACTAGTGGGGACCCGGTGCCCGCAGCAGGATTGGAAATACCGCCAAGAGAAAAATGTGTTCCTTGTCCGTCGGAACTCCGAGGCGCAGGAACAGATCGAGCGTTATGTGGGAAACATGTCCAGAAATCTGGAACAGGCAAAATGATTACAGGACTTCTCGGTGTGTTTTTTCTGGTCGGGATCGTTTTCTTTCTTGTGGGAGTTTTCACAAGAAACCTGATCTGGCGTTGGGGCCTGAGCCTGTTGGCCGGAGTCATGTTTCTGGGGTTTGGGCTCGTTCTGTTGAGCCGAATAGACGCTCCTCCCGCCGGGTCCCGTCCCGTCACGCAGGAGGAATTGGATAAAGCAGCCGGAATCGAGGAAGAGGAACCGGGAAAGGAGATTCCCCTAAATGAACGCCCCAACTGAAATCCAGGAACAAGTTCCAGTCCACGAGGAAATCCGGCAGGGCGAGTCGTCCTCTTTCTTCCTGTCCTCCAGACTGGAAAATATCCTGCGGTATTCCCTGCTTGTCCCCTGCCTGCTCTACGCCTACGCCATCTTTCAGTCTCTGGCCTACATGAACCTTTTCCCCTTTACGATTCCGAAGGAGGTGAAACCCGAAGCGCTCTGTGGGACGGCGGTTCTGGGCGCGTGGATGCTGTTGATCGCGCACTTCACGCTCGTTCGCAACTATGGGATGGCTTTCCTTCTGAGTTTTCTGGGGCTCATGCTGAGCGCCATTCGTCTCGGGAAGACCGCCGATCCGGTTACCTGGATTCCCCTGATTCTAATCACCGGGTGCGCCTATCTTCTGATGTGTACCCGGACCTACAGGCGCAGGCTGGAGAGAGAACGAAACGACTCTTCGGGCGACTGAGCCTTGAAGCGGATGGTTCCGGGAAGAAAACAAAAAGTTCCGCCCCCGCCGAGGACTCGCTCGACGGGAAACATCTCTTATGCCGGGCTGGCGCCCGGCGTTTCCGGCGGTTCAGGCCAAATCAGGCGTACCCGACCCAGGCGTCGAAGACCTGGCCGCGCTGGCCGTTCGAGCGGATGTAGGCGGAGCGCTCGGCCAGGGCGTTGCCGCGGGAATCGTCCACCCGATTTCCCGACTGGTAACGCAGATCAATCGCCTCGATCCCCTGTTCGGCCAGGGTGGCCCATTCGCTTCGGCCCACCTGCCCGTCGTTGTTCCGGTCGTAAAGCAGACGCAGGCGGTCGAACACGGAGTCGGAACGGTTGATGAGGCCGTCATGGTTGTCGTCGAACCGGGCCAGTTCCTCGAATCCGTTGCGCGCGCCGTGCTGGTCACCGAAGAGTTCCCCGCCGTCGTCAATCGCGCCGTTGCCGTTGCGGTCCAGCGCCAGGTAGGCGTCGTTGCCCCGGACGAACGCCGTGCGGTCCACTTGACCGTCGGCGTTGATGTCGAAGTTCTCGCCGTCCTGGGCCCCCGAGAGTTGCACTCCGTCGTTTCCGAGGTCGAGCACGAGCGGGTCGCTCTGTTTGGGGGTGCTTTGCGCCTGCCCCAGGACGCCGGTGAACTCGACGTGCAGGCTGATGCGCTGGTACTGTTCGAGGCGGGTGGTCTGGACCTGAATGCCCTGGTCGCGCAGTTGCGCGACGGTCGTTTCAGTGGTGGCGCCCATTTCCATCTCGAAATCGAGTTCAAAGTGGACTACCTGGGCGCTGGTCTGTTGAGGGGCAGTTGTCTGCGCGGTTTGAGTTGGCTGGGTGACCTGGGGCAGGGTCTGGGAAACGGAAGAGAGATTCGAGAGCGAATCGAGTGTGTCCGAAATTCTTTCGAGCAACTGATCGGCTCCGTCCGGGTCCAGCGCGGCCAGGGCGCGCAGAAGCACGGCCAGATGGCCGCCCAGAACCGGGTCGAGCGCCATCAGTTTGTCGAACCCGTTGTCGAGCCGGTTCATCAGGTTGTTGATTCGTCCCCCGCCGATGCCGCCTCCCAGTCCCAGTGAGCGGGAGTTGGCGAACAGCGACCGAAGGGAGAATCCCGCCTGAGAGGCGCCTCCGCCCTCCCGGCCAGTATTCTGACGCAGCGACGTTCCGGATGCGGAAAGCCCTTTCCCCAGTTGATCGAGTCCCGCATACAGGTCGGCCAATCCCCGGGGCAGGGGGGAAGCGGTCTTGCGTTCCGGGTCGAGCGTCACCACATCCGCATCCGACGCCGATCTGGCGACAGAAGGGGTGGTTTCTCCCGATTGGGGAGTTTCCTGTGCAGCGGTGCGATCCTGGGAAGAAACGAGAGAAACGGTTGGGCCGGTGAGGCCCTCGAGCAGATCACTCATGGCGCGCACCTCCTCCTTGAGGTTTGTCCACGATTGGGCGGAAGCGTCCATGCTCCCGTATCTTTTATCGGCAGGGGGGTGGATAAACTTGAGTTCTTTTTCCGGAATTCGACCTTTTGGGGAGGTCCGTTCCGGGGAGTACGCGGGGGAGGCTTGAAAACGGCGGGGAATTCTTGTACAATATGCGCTGGTCAGTCGGGTTTCTCCGATCGCAATGAGACAAACACCAGACGCGGCGAACCGGGAAGGGCAGATGTTGTGCGGATTGTGATACAGCGGGTCTCGCAGGCGCGTGTGGAGGTGGAAGGTCAGGTCGTGGGAGCCATTGGCCGGGGGTACCTGCTGCTGGTCGGGATAGCCGATCAGGACGATGCCTCCGTTCTGGAGGCGATGGCCCAGAAGGTGGTGAACATGCGTCTGTTTCCCGACCCGGAGGGCGACAGCCATTTCCACTGTTCGGCGCTCGAGGAACAGGCCGAGTTGCTGGTGGTCTCGCAGTTCACGCTGTACGCGAACTGCCGCAAGGGGCGGCGGCCGAGTTTCAGCGAGGCGGGCGAACCCGCGCGGGCCGAGCGGTTGTGTGAGGATTTTGTCGCACTGTTGCGGCGTCAGGGGTTGCGGGTCGAGACGGGGTGTTTTGGCGCTTCAATGCGGGTCTCGCTGGTCAACGAGGGGCCGGTGACAATCTGGCTCGACAGCGAAGAGGTTCTGACCCGCAGCGTACGGGCGGGTTCGGAAATATAGGAATGCCCGACCCGGTCCGAAAGGGACCGGCGGGTTTTGAGGGAAGCGTGTTGTCTGTTTTTTATTCCTGTTCCAGATGAAAGGATGCGGATCATGTTCAGTTGGCGAGTGTTGGGTTGTATTTTTCTGTGGGTGACGGCTCTGGCGCTTTCGGCCTGTTCGAGTCACAAAACAAAGCCCGAGGACCCTGCGGTCGAAGTCGGGGTGGGATCTGCTGCGGCCACCAATGAGGAGCACATCAACCGGAACCAACCGGATGTCCGGATGGCGGCGGTGTGGGAGGACGGCTCCGTCCATGTGCAGATCCAGAATCGGACAACCAAACGGCTGGAAGTGGGACCGGCGAACTTTGCCTTGATCGTTCCGACCAGCAAGACGGGTGGCACGCGCAGTCTGATTCCGGTCGAACCGGGCAAGGTGGTGCTGGATTTCCCGGTGACGCAATTGGACCCCAAGGGGCTGGCCTCGGGGCGTTTCCGGTTCCGTGAATTGGGAAACCTGGAAGGGTTCAACCTGGTTTTCAAGAGTGACGACAAGAGTGTCCGCCCGTCGGTTTGCCGGATCGAAGCCAAGAAGGCGGGGGTTTCCGATGAGGCAAAGGCGCCGACGGATGCGCCGGCGGATGCGGCTGCGAAGGAGTAACCGCGCCGGTTCCGGATTGCAGGAAATGCGGGCTGCAAACACGGGCGTTTCGCCTTTCGCCGAATCGGGGTGGAGGCGGAACGCCTGTAGATTTTTCTTGAAGCGGGTGGGAGGGGGCATGGAAGGCGTACTGCTGGTCAACAAACCGAAGGGGCCAACCTCACACGACGTGGTGGCGCGGTTGCGGCGTCTGGCTCATACGCGTCAGGTTGGGCATTGCGGCACGCTCGACCCGATGGCGCAGGGGTTGCTCGTCTGTTGTCTGGGACGGGCCACGCGGATCGTGCCGTGGTTGACCGGCCTGTCGAAGGAATACACGGGTGAGATGGTGCTGGGCGCGTGGAGCCGCACCTATGACGCCGAGGGAGCGATTCTGCCCGGTCCGCCTCCGGAAAACGAATTGGATGGTTGGGCGCCGGAGGCGGAGTCCGCCGCTCTTTCCCCGGACGATCCCGCCTTGTGGGACGGTTGCCTCCAGCGATGCGCGGAAATCGAGATGGACCGGATCCGGGAAACGTTTCGGAAACAGACCGGTGCGCTCGAACAGACGGCGCCGCCGTATTCGGCGGTCAAGGTGGCAGGACGCAAACTCTACGAGTACGCCCGCGAAGGAGAACCGATCCCCAGGAAAGTCCGAAGCGTGTGGGTCGAACGGTTCGACGTGGTGCGCTATCTGCCGCCGAAGGTGACGTTTCTGGCGCGGGTGGGATCGGGCACCTACATCCGGTCGCTGGCCCATGAGGCGGGACGCCTGCTGGGGACGGGGGCGTTTCTGTCGAGTCTGGTGCGGACGCGGGTGGGCGCATTCCACGTGGACGATGCGGTGGATCTGGATCTCTTCGAGGGGGACCCCGACTCGATGGAGGAGGCACTGCTGTCGGTGGGAGAAGCGCTGACGCATCTGCCCAAACTGGTCCTGTCGGCTCAGGCCGAGAGGCGGTTGCGCAACGGGGGGGCATTCCGCCTGGAGGATGTGATGGAATGCGAAACGGTTTTGCCGGTGGGAAAACCGGTACTGGCTCTGGCATCTTCGGGCGAGGCGCTGGCGGTGTGTCGCTCGGAGATCGAAGAAGGCCCTTACCGTCCCCTGCGGGTTCTGGCCGACGCGCTCTGAGTACGCGGAAGGGGAAGGACAGGACGATCCCATGCGACTGTCGTGCAAAATCCACGCGGCCGCGTGATGATTCGTAACACGAAGACAATCAACCACAAAACGCAGAGGCGTAAAGCCGCCAGGACACAAAGAGAAGTAAATGGGGAGTGGGCAAGACATGGACTTCATCATAAAGAAACCCCAAATGTTCTGTAATACGAATTTGCATTCAAGATGACACAAACCCTCGAAGGGGGGCGTGCCGAAACCGATTTATTCAACCACGAAAGCACACAAGAAGGCCTGGCGCAGCGGAGCCGCAACCAAAATGTAAACCCCGAAAGACACGAAACACTCGAAAACCTCGTTTTTCGTACTACGATCTTGC
>DAOPYU010000313.1:0-5600 GCA_035353095.1 Candidatus Sumerlaeota bacterium
CGGATTAAGCGCTGGTGTATGCCCGAGTCCGGCTTTTCTTTCAGGCGGACGAGGACGCCTGCCCTCCATGAAACCCCCATTTTTTTTGGGGGGGGGACGCCCCCGGACGGCTTTTTCTTTCCCGGGAAAACGGTTCCCGCGGGAATAATCACGTTTCACACCGGCTCTCAGACCATCAGGCCGAAATGCTCGCGCGCTTCCTTATAAGACCGCACCGTGTTCTCGACAATGGAGAGGATCCGGGGGCGGTCGAGTTTCAGGAGATCATTGTAAATACTGTTGATGACGTCGAGGCGCTTGTCCGGTTCGGCCCGTCCCAGGCCGATGCGGCTGCTGATGAGGTTGGCCAGCCCGACAATGGCCAGCCCTTCGGGCGATTCCTCGGAACGGATCAGATCCAGGTCGGTGACGTGGTGGCGGCGGGCCGCCCGGACAAAGAGCGCCGGGAAGCGCCATTTGGCCAGGACGCGGGCGCCGATGGTACAGTGGTCGTAGCCGAATTCGCGCACCTCGAGTTCCATGATTTCTTCCATGCTCAGTCCGTCGTTGTAGCCACGAACGAAGAGGTTGCGGAAGTCTTCGCGATAGACGACCGCGAGACTCGTTTTCCCGATATCGTGCAGCAATCCCGAGACGAAGGCTTCGTTGGGGCTGAGCAGACCGGACTTTTCGGCGATTTCCTTGGCCGCGGAGGCCGCGCCCAGCGAATGCTCCCAGAGTTTTTCTTCCATCAGCGCCGCGTGTTTGAAAAGCCCGCGCGTGCAAACCGTAATGACGAGGCTGCGCAGGGCGGCGTGGCCCAGGATGAAAATGGCGCCGCTGATGGACGAAACGCGCTGGCGGGTGCCGAAAAAGGGCGAGTTGGCCATCTGCAGGATGCGCGAGACGAGCGCCTGGTCGGCCGAGAGGGTGTCGGCCAGCATGGAATTGGTGGTGCGGGGGTCGCCGAGCATGTGCATGACTTTTTGCGCCACCATGGGCATGGCGGGCACATCCTGCACCATTTTGTCCAGATCTTGAATAATGGGTGACACGTCGGCGAATCCTTGCGTCCCGAGACAAAATCGGCCCGGTTTCCGATTCCGCTTTTCCGGTTGCGGTGAGCGAATCGTCCGGGCCTGCGATTAGCGGTGAATCTGCGCGCCCTCGGGCGTCCTGCAACGCGACGTTCCCTGTCCCTCCACCGATTTCAGGTCAGGTTGAACTGATCGCGGGCCTCTTTGTAGGTTTTCAGGGTTTTCTCGACAATCTGCAACACTTTTTCCCGGTTGAGGTTCAGGTACACGTTTGCGTTTGTTTCAATTACGTCCACCCGTTTGTCCGGTTCCGGACGGCCCAGCCCCACCCGCATCGCGATGCGATTGGCCTGAGCCACGACGGCCAGCACCTCGGGATTGTCGTCCCCGGAGATCAGTTGGAGGTTGTCCGTATGGTGGCGTCGGGCGGCGCGGGCGTACATGGTGGGCAGGCGCCAGGCGGTCAGGACGCGCGAACCGACCTCGCAGTGGTCGTAGCCGAACTCTTCCTTCTCGAGGGCGATGTTTTCGTCCATCGTCAGATTCGACTCATAGACTTTGGTGAAGATCGCCCGGTATTCGACGGGGTAGGCGGACACAAAGATCGGTTTTCCGATGTCGTGGAGAAGGCCCGCAATGAACGCATCATCGGGGTCCATGCGGTTACAGGCGGTTGCGATCTCGCGCGCCGCAATGGCCGACCCGAGTGAGTGCTCCCAGAGTTTCTCTTCCATGAGTCCCGGGTTCTTGAAAAGTCCCTTGGTGCAGGCGGTGATGATCAGGCTGCGCAGGGCGGAGTGGCCCAACACGAAGACGGCGCCGCTGATTGACGAGATTTTCTTGCGCGTGCCGAAAAAGGGCGAGTTGGCCATCTGCAGAATGCGCGAGGCGAGCGATTGGTCGGAGGCGAGGGTTTCACCCAGCTGCACATTGGTCGTGCGCGAGTCCCCGAGCATGTGCATCACCTTTTGCGCCACCACAGGCATGGCGGGTACATCGCGTAGCATCCGGTCCAAGTCTTCGATTTGTGGAGACACAAGAAGCCTCTTTCATCGAGTTGTATTTCTCCGGGTGTATCAAACCAGAACCGTCTCAAGAAAGCAAGTCCCGGATGGGGTTTGTGTGGGAAAAATCAAACGGGGAAAGAGGTTTGGGGACGATAGAGAGAGAAGGTCACCCATTGAGAGGGTCGAGAATCGCCCGTTTAATCGGGTTGGGCGGGCAGATTCAGACTCCCCTCGAGTAAGACCCGATACGCCTGACGGGCCGCCCGGTTGCCCGCCGTCTTGATGCGCTCACCCTGTCCCCGCCCGGCCAGTTGGCCCGCGACGCGGACTTCCACCTCGAACATCTTGTCGTGGGGAGGGCCCTGTTCGGAAGTCTTCGCGTACTCGGGCACCGGCCACCCCTGCTTCTGGACCAGTTCCTGCAGGAGCGACTTGTAATCGCGGAAATCTTCGGCTTCGAGGGATTCGATACCCGGCGCCAGGACTTTTTCCCAGACGAATCGGCGCAGAGTTTCGAACGGCACCTCGAAGTAGAGCGCGCCGATGCAGGCTTCGAGCGCCGACCCCAGAATCGAGTCGCGCCGGCGTCCCCCGCTGTTTTCTTCGCCCCGGCCCAGCAGAAGCAGGGGCGAGAGGCCCAATTGCCGACCCCGGCGGCCCAGTTCGAGGCGGCTGACCAGAAACGCCCGCTTTTTCGAGAGGTCGCCTTCGGGCTCTCCCGGGTAACGCTGAAACAGCAGGTCGGCGGCCAGACAGCCCAGCACGGCGTCTCCCAGGAATTCCAGGCGCTCGTTGTCGGGGCAGCCGTCGTGCTCAAAAGCATAGGAACGGTGGGTGAGCGCCTGCACCATCCGCTCAAAAGAGGAGAGTTCCAATCCGTTGCGGGAGAGGAACTCTTGAATCGGCTCCAGGCGCTGTGAGTCGAGCGTCAATCTCAGCCTTCAAACTTGCGCAGGACAATCGTGGCGTTGTGGCCGCCGAAGCCCAGACTGTTGCTGGCCACCACGCGGATGTTTGCCTCGCGGGCCGTATTGGGCACGTAGTCCAGATCGCATTCGGGATCGGGGGTGGTGTAATTGATCGTCGGGGGCACCACACTCTTATAAATCGTCAAAGCGGAAGCCACGGCTTCGACGCCGCCGGCGGCGCCCAGCAGGTGGCCGATCATGGATTTGTTCGAACTGATCATGGTCTTGTAGGCATGGTCGCCCAGAACGCGCTTGATAGCCAGCGTCTCGAGTTTGTCGTTGAGCGACGTCGAGGTGCCGTGCGCGTTGATATAGTCCACCTCGTTCGGCGCGATACCGGCGGAGTCGAGCGCGGCCTTGAGCGCCCGCGCGCCCCCGTCGCCGTCCGACGCAGGCGCGGTAATGTGGAAGGCGTCGCCCGACATACCGTAACCGGCCATTTCGGCGTAGATACGCGCGCCGCGCGCCTTGGCGTGTTCGAGTTCTTCGAGGACCACCAGACCGGCGCCTTCGCCGATCAGGAATCCGTCGCGCTCGCGGTCGAACGGACGGCTGGCGTGTTCGGGGTCGTCGTTGCGCGTGGTGAGGGCGTGCATGTTACTGAAACCGGCAATGGCCAGACGCGACAGACAGGCCTCGGTACCCCCGGCGATCATGGCATCCGCCACACCCCGGCGGATGGCCTCGGAGGCGTCGCCGATGCTGTGCGTGGCCGAAGCGCACGCCGTGACGACGCACGAGTTGGGCCCCTTGAGGTTCAGTTCAATCGAAACAATTCCGGCGGCCAGGTTGGGGATCATCATGGGGATGACGAGCGGGCTGACGCGCTTGGCGCCCTTGGTCTCCATGACCAGCATCTGTTCTTCCATGACGGGCAGGCCGCCGATCCCGCACCCGATGATGGTTCCAATGCGGGGCGAGTTCTCCTCGGTCACTTCCAGCCCCGAGTCCTTGAGCGCCTCGCGGCCCGCGATCAGGGCAAACTGCATGAAGCGGGCGTTTTTGCGGGCTTCTTTGGGGTTGAAGTGATCTTCGGGATTGTAATCGTAGATGGCGGCGTTGATTTTCGACGCCAGCCCCTCGGTGTCGAGATGGGTGATGGCTTTCCCGCCGCTCTTGCCCGCGCACAGATTGGTCCAGAAATCCGGGGCATTCAGGCCAATGGAGGTGATGGCACCCACGCCCGTGATGACAACGCGCCGCTTTTCGCTCATGGTGATTCGCTTCTTTCTCCCGCGTAAGTGATCGGTTTTCCCGTGGTTGCGTTAGCCGTCCGCCCCCGCGTTTCGTTTCGTGCCGCCTGGGGCGTCCGTGACCTAAAGAAGATCGGCGAAAGGACGAAAACGAAGCGTTTCAATCCTAGTCGCCGACTCGGATTTGGTTCCCGACGCCATAGGGAAACCCTGCGCGGCATCTTTCCCGATCATCCGCACAGGGTCCCACAGGTCTGCCCGCCAGCCGTTTGAGGGTCTCAGCCCTGCTTCGACTGGATATAGTCGATCGCCGCACCGACGGTCGTCAGTTTTTCGGCGTCTTCATCCGGGATGTCGAGTTCGAATTCTTCCTCGAAGGCCATGACCAACTCGACCTGATCCAACGAATCGGCGCCCAAGTCGTCAATGAACTTGGCTTCGGGTTTCACGTCATCGGCGTTCACATTGAGCTGCTCGACGATGATTTCTTTCACTTTGGTTTCAATATCGGACATAATGACGAGGGTGACCTCCTGAGATAATTGGCTGCGCTTTTGACTCCCTCCCGGGGTCCACAGGCAACCGTTCTATACTGGATTTGCCCCGCATGGGCAAGTGAAAAAGACACACGGAGTCGGGTTTTCCACCCCCGGAAAACTACATGGCCATGCCGCCGTCCACCCGGATCACCTCGCCCGTGATGTACGACGAGAGGGGCGAAGCGAGGAACAGAGCCGCGTTGGCCACGTCGTCGGCTGTCCCCAGCTTCTGGAACGGAATGTACCGTTCCAACTCCGTCTTGGCCTCCGCGCTCAGGGCGTCGGTCATGGCCGTCTGGATAAAACCGGGCGCGATGGCGTTGACGTTGATGCCGCGCGAGCCGAATTCCTTGGCCAGCGTCTTGGTGATCCCGATCACGCCCGCCTTCGAGGCCGAGTAGTTCACCTGGCCCGCATTGCCCATCAGCCCCACCACCGAGGCGATATTGATGATGCGGCCCGAACGTTGCTTCATCATCTGACGCACGACGCTCTTGCAGCAGTTGAACGTACCCTTCAGGTTGATCGCGATAACCAGGTCCCAGTCCGCCTCTTTCATGCGCATGAGCAGGTTGTCGCGCGTGATACCGGCGTTGTTGACCAGGATGTCGATCGTCGGGAACGCCTCGAGGCTTTTCTCGATCAGGTTTTCGCACTGATCCAACTTACTGACATCGCACACCACGGCGGTGGACTGGCGGCCCATCGCCCGAATTTCTTCCACCACTTTGAGCGCCGTGGCTTCCACCACGTCACTGATGACCACGTTGGCGCCGTTTTCCGCCAAGCGCAGGGCGATGGCGCGGCCGATTCCCTGTCCGGAGCCCGTTACGATCGCATTCTTACCTTCTAACAGCATGATTTCATCCTTTCTTCT
>DAOPYU010000314.1:0-5594 GCA_035353095.1 Candidatus Sumerlaeota bacterium
GAATCTATTCCGAAAAGCCGCGCTGAAGCGTGCTTCGAAATACAGGGAGGAATTCACCCTTACCCCCCTGCTGAAGCAGGGGGCAAAGAACAGCCTGCTGAAGCAGGCCAGCTTTATTCTTCCGGCAAATCCCCCTCCTCTTCCGGTTGAGTTTCGGGGACGGGTTTTGGGCCGTAGTTCAGCTGGAACCAGCCGGGTTGGCGGGGAACGAAACGGAAGAGGGTTCCGTCGCTGGTGGTTCCGTTGGTGGGGTCGTAGGGGGTGAGCCGCAGTCCCGCGGAGGTCAGGGCGCAGTCGAGTTTGGCGTCCGGGCCGTACGACATCAGGAGGGCGCAGGGTTTTTCATCGGGCAGGGAGGTGGGCGGGTCGAGACGCCAGTAGAGGATCCCGGGCCAGTTGCGCCACCGTTGGATGGTTTCGAGGTCGCGTTGTTTTTGCGTCGCGGTGGTGGGGAGATCCGAATCGGCGGAAGGAACCGGGGAAGAGTCATTCCAGCTCCGGGGGTGAAACGGGTCGTTGAGGCGCACCACGTCCTGCGCGCAGTAGGCGATGGGGGTGGTGAGGTGGGTCAGAGTCCGGCTGTTGGCCATAGGGAAAAGGGGCCAGGGAGACTCTCCCGGAAACATTCCGCCATACATCCCGGGGACGGGCCGAGCCAGACCGGGGGATGGGGAGGAGCCCCTTCCCGGACCCGCCCCGACCGACATCGGCGGGCTGGGTTGCGGGGTCTCGGAAGTGGCGCTCGTGTCCGGTTCCAGGAGGCGGGCGAGAGTCATGAAGTAGTCCGCGTCGGTCACGAGGTTCGGCGGCAGGTCGCCCTGGTCGAGCTGGTAGGCCTCGAGCGCGTCGGCCAGGATTTCGATCTGCTGTTCCGTCCGGGCAATTTTGCTGCGCGTCTGTGCCTCGAGGAAATTGGGAACGGAGATGGCGGCCAGAACCGAGATCACCGCCACGATGAACAACAGTTCGAGCAGGGTAAATCCGTCGCGTGGCGGCCGGACCGGTCGGGCGGCGAGTCTGTCTGTCTGAGACGGTACACAGAATCGTTTCATCGCGAGGGGTCTTTCTTGTGAAGAGTCTCACCCGGCCAGGCCGGGACCAACCGGTTTACTGTCCCTTGTTCGGTTCCTCGCCGGTGTTCATCGGAACGGGTCCGGGCTTGAGCGGTTCCAGAGCGGGGTTCAGGAGCGTTTCGCGTTCCAGGGTGTGGTTGGGTTTGTCGAGCGTGGGGACGGCGGCGCGCACCCGAACCCGGCAGGCGTTGTCCGCGGTTCGCTCGACGCGTATTTCGACCTCGCCCGGCGCCAGGGTCAGGGGCCCGGCGCCGGTCCATCCGGGCGCGCGGCGCAGTTCCGCCCGGGCGCGTTCGAGGCCCGACTGGGCGAGCGCCTCGAGCGCCAGCGCGGCGCGCAACCGTCCCCCCTGGCGGTATTTCTCGGCCGCCTGCAACAGGATCGTCGAAGAGAGGGTCCCGAGCAGGATCAGCAGGAACAGCACGGCCATCAGGCCCACCATGCCGCGGCGTTTCGAGGACACAAACAGGGAATGTTTCATGGTTGAGCCTCCCCCAGGTAGAATTCCGTCCGGATTCGCTGTTCGGCGCGGTCGGTCGTGGGGCAGCTGGCGAAGCGGATGTCCACGGCCAGCAGCTTCCCTTCGCGCTGGAACGTCAGCGACTCGACCGACTGCGCGAGGGTTTGTGTCCGACTGGTCGCGCCGCAGACCGAGTGGCGCTGCAGAACTCCGTCGCGCAGGCGGTACTCGATGCGGGTTGTGTCGGGGGTATTTTCCGACGGCGGTGTTTCGAGCGTCAGGATCGGTTCCGCGCTGCCCGGGGCCTTGCCGATGCGTGTTTCCGGATCGGCGACCGGGTCGAAAGCCGGGACGGGGTTGGGCGGCAGCGAAACCACCGACACCGGTCCCCGGGCGCGGCCCAGGTCGTGCGTCAACGCTTCGAGCGTCTGGGCGCTTTCACTCTGCATGGCCATCGAGCGTTCCAGGATCGCGCTTTCGCGCAGAATCTGGACGATGGCGGCATCCAGTGAAACTCCGGCGATCGCCATGATCGCGACGACGATCAGCAGTTCGATCAGCGTGAATCCCGTTCGGGGATTGTGTGTGGGGCATTTCCAGCGTTGCATGGCGCTCACCTCCCCCGCCAGATGGAGAACGTCTGTTCGAGCGGTCCCATCACCGAGTCGTACACCAGATGGACTTCAATTTCGCGCAGCGGGAGTCCTTCGACGTCGCGGACCCGGACCTGTCCCTTCGTTTTTTCCCCCTCTTTTTCGAGGCCCAGTCCGCGCAGGTCGTCGGGGGACAGGGTGGTCTCCCCCACTTTCAGATTGTCCCACGGCGTGGCGCGCAGGCGGGTCAGCTGCGTGTGGGCGGCCTGCGCCAGTTCCGTGCGGGCGGTGTCCAGGGCGCTTGTCCGGCGCGTCGTGCTCACCAGCGAAAAACTGGCCGCGATGAGGATCGTCACCAGCACGCCCGCGATCATCATTTCCAGCAGCGTGACGCCCCGGATGCGCGTTGTGTGGATCAAAGTCTGGGTCACTTGTCTTCTCCTCCGCTTTTCATTCCCGAATCATCGGCCCACCACTTTGCTGATATTGAAAAGGGGCAGATACAGTCCGATCACGACCAGTCCCACGAGGAAGCCCACACAGAAGATCAGGGCCGGTTCGGCCAACCGGGCCACCAGCGACTGCAACGAGAGGGATTTGCCGTCGTAGTAGGTTGCCACCTCGAGCAGGACCGAACCGAAATCCGCGTTTTCCGCGCTGCTGTTGAGCGCCGCGCGCCCCACCGGCGTCAGGAAGGAAAGATCCCCCAGTTCCCGGAGGGGGGACGCGCACCCGTTCTCGATACGCTGGCGCGCCTCGGCCACCTGTTTGCGGGCCTCGGCGCTCGTCAACGAGATCGCGGCGAAATGCAGGGCGGAGGTCAGGGGAACCTGGTGGCGCAGCAGGAGACCGACCGTGAAGAACAGCGTGGAACAGTTCATGCAGTTCTGGATGCGGGTGAGAAACGGCACGGCGGCCAGAATCCCCCAGTCCCGATCGGCCCGGCCCCGCTTGCTCCAACCCAGACAGGTGACGATCAATGCCCCGCAGAAAAGGACAGCCAGCAGCTCCGGCCATCTATTCGAGAGGCCGATCATCTGCCGGGTCAGCCAGGGAAGCTCCGCCCCCATTTCCGTATAGATGGCGACCATTTTGGGAATCACCAGGATAAAGATCAGGCTGGCGAGGAACAGGCCGAGCACCAGCACCAGCAGGGGGTAGGTGGCGGCGTTGCGGAGCGCCGTGAGGAAATTGAGCCGCTGGCGGTCGTGCTCGAGGAGCCGCTCGAGGACCTCGGTCAGGGAGCCGGCGTTTTCGCCCGCGGCGATCAGGGCCAGGTACGTCTCGGAGAACGCTCCCTCGCGCTTCCGTAGCGCCTCGGAGAGTTTGCATCCCTGACGCAGCGATTGGCCCACCTCCTCGAGCGCCGCGCGCGTGGCGGGCTGGCGCAGCTCGTTGGCCGCCTGCGCGAGTCCCGCGTCCAGCGGCACGCGTGCCCGCACCAGACCCAGCAGGATTTCGTTCAATTCCAGCATTTCTTCGACGCCCAGGGGTTTTTTGTCGGTAGTCATGAGTGGCAATCCTGTGACCGGAAATGGGGACGCCCACGACGGCGCCCGGAGGGGGTTGGCCCGTGAGACACTAGAGCCGTTGCCCAAAAGAATCTTCATTATCCCCGGAAATGTTCCGATGTCCGTCATCCCCGCGAAAGCGGGGACCCAGAGAAGCGGACACGACGAAAAAGGGGGAGAACCGGGAAAAATGGACATCAAACCCAGAACGCTCCGGTTCTGGGTTCCCGCTTGCGCGGGAATGACGGAAAAGAGGGGTGAGCCGGAAAAGAAACATATTCACGGATTCCTTTTGGCAATTATACTATTGGAACAATCGGTTGGACATGGCAGTGGTCATGTTGAACAGCGGCAGATAGAGCGCCAGGGCCATGGCGCCCACGAGCAGACCCACCAGCAACAGCGAGAGCGGTTCCACGATCCGGGTCAGCCGCTGCGTGCGGAAGAACCACTTCTCGCGCAGGCTCTGGGCCAGCTCCAGGCACCGCTCCGGCAGGGTCTCATTGTGTTCTGCCAGACGGACCATCTGGCGGATTCCCGCCGGGACCGACGACTCGGTTTCGAGCGCCTTTGAAAGGGTGAGCCCCTGTTGAACCCTCCGGCCCGCTCGTTCGGCCACGCGCGAGAAGGAGGAGCCCTGCACCAGTTCGCCCGCTTTCTGCAACGCGTCGGGCAGGGGGAGATGGACCCGCAGGAACCGTCCCAGAACCAGCAGGAATTGCGACAGGATCAGGGGCCGGACCCATAAGTTCAAAAAAGGCAACCGGCTGAGAAGGGCGGAAATCCCGTACCGATCCACAAACCGGCTGTTGGTCAGAGCGACCAGGCTCATGAACAGAAACGAACCGCCCAGGACCGCCCCGAATCCCTCAAACCTGTGGTTGATGACCCAGGCGGTCGGGCCGGGCATCTCCATCCCCATTTCCGTGAAGATGGCCACAAACTTCGGCATGATGAAAACCAGGATGCCACTGAGTAGCGACAATGCCAGCACCACGGTGGGGAACGGGTAAAAAACCAGGGCCCATTCGGTATAGGGAACGGTCTGATCGGCCTTCAGGTAATTGGCCAGATCGTCGAGAGTTTCGGCCATCTGGCCGGTTTCCTCGCCCGCGGCCACCAGATCCGCCGCCGGCCAGGGGAACCAGCCGCGCGCGCGTCGCATCGCCTGGCTCAGCGGGACTCCCTTCGAGACATGCACAAAGAGCCGCGCCGCCAGTTCCTGGCCGTAGTCCTCCGTGGTCAGGATCAGGTCCAGAAAACTGCTTTCGAGAAAGCAGAGGGTGAAAACCCCCACGAGGGGGAGATAGAAAAGACTCAGAATTTCCTCGAGGTCTTTGGGAAACAAAAAAGAATCAAACGCATTCCCGATTCCGATGGCAGCCAGAAGCAGGGTCAGGATCACCATGCCGATCAGGCTGAGCTGGATGGCCCACCGCAGGGAGGCCAGCAGCACTTTCTTCGACCGTCGGGCCTGCAGGTGGTCGAGCGATTCGGCGAGCGGGACGCCGCGGCGCTCCTGAAGCGCCAGAAACTGGAAGAATTCCCGCAGCGCTTCGGCGCGCCAGGCACCCGACATCAGAAACCGCTGAAGAGGCAGGATCAACACGGAGGCGTCTCCTTCTTGCAGGAAGCGTTTGAGCACCGCCCGGGTCGGGGAATCGTTCGGACGGGAAACGGGAGGGGAGCCGCGGGTTTGTCGCGCCCGCTGAAACCCCTCTTTTCCTGTTAGACGCCTGTTTAGATAAATCCTTTGTCGGAAAAAAAGAAAAATAGGGAGGGGGGAGGGAATTCCTTCCATTTCCGGAAGCGCGTACGTTTCAGCGCGGTTTCCCGGGAATCGCTTCACGCCCGGTTATCCCAAAGGAAGCCCGGCTGAAGCCGGCTTTGAATAATTGAAATGAGTCGGAAACACCCCGCCTGAAGGCGGGTGCAAAGAAGAGCCCGCTGAAGCGGG
>DAOPYU010000315.1:0-5562 GCA_035353095.1 Candidatus Sumerlaeota bacterium
CCAGATCCTTCGTCTTGGGACTGTCCACTGACAGCACATCGGTCATGCGAAGGCCGTTGAGAGCGCTGGCCACCGCGTCCACCTCGGCTTTTTTTGCCTGCTGGTCGGGGGGGATGTTCTGAAGTTCCAGTTTGCCGTTCTGCCAGGCCAACTCCACGGTCGCCGTGGTGGGTTTGGCGATACTCACCTTGACGATCTTGTCCGCCGGAACGGAACTGATCGAGGTATCCACCCAGGCGCTCAACGCCGGATTCATTTTGAAGATATTGTCCTCGACCAGATAGACGTTCGGGTCGCTCGCCAGTTTGACATACCGCCCGCCGCCCTTGGGCGGCATGCCCGTTTCCATGTCCGGTTCCGAACCGGACTTGCGGTCTTTGCCCAGGTAGAGGGTGGCGACCTCCTTCTGTGCGGAATCGCTGAGGCGCACGCTGGCCTCGTATTCCGAATCGTCCTTCAGGTTGAACTTCGAGTAACGCTCGGGATTGGCTGTCAGGCGGTCGTTGACCTTCATCTCGGAAAGCCCGAACACCAGTTCATTGATTTTCTTGGGATCGGCGGGGTAGCCGTTGGCCGTTTCGACTTTCCACTCGTCGCCTTCGCCCTTGGCCAGGACAATGTTTTCCTGTTTCTTTTTGATTTCGACCCGGGCGATTTTCTCGATGTCGTTATCCAGGCTGGCCATCAGCCGTTCCCCCAGGGCCATCCCACTCTGGGGGGAACTCGATTTCTGGGGCGCGTTCTGATTCTGGTAGAGGTAGTAAGCGCCTGCACACAGCCCCAGGGCGATCACACACAGCATGAGAAGTTTGTTGGTTTGCATGACTCCGCTCATCCGTACTTCTTGAGGTTTCAGTCTCGGGCATCCAGGCCCGAGACGCAGGGTCCGGGGACCGCCGTCAGGAACGGTTCTGGTTCTGCATGGCCTTTGTGCGCCGGGAACTGCGGATATAGGCCAGCGAGAGACTGAAGATCACCACGACCAGCGGCATCAGCGCGATGTTGACGAACTCCAGACGGGTTCCCAGTTGCTCGACGTTCTCGCGCAGGTTACGGCGCACGTCGCGCAGTTTCTTGCGCGTTTCGGCCCGGCTCTGGCTGACGTTGTTCTTTTCTTTGGCCAGCTGGGCCGAGAGGAGTTTCTGGTCTTTGGTACCGCGTTGGAGTTCCTGCCAACGGCCATCGATCTCATCAAGTTGTTTCTTGAGGCTCTGTTCCTCGGCCATCCATTTTTCCTGGGCGGTCTTCTGGATCTCGGCGACCTTGGTGAAGGGGCGCTGGGACGTGCCACGCGAGCGCAGGGAGATGAGGTCCTGCGAACCGGAGAGCACTTCCGCCACGTTCAGCACGAAATTCAGGTTCTGGTTGATCGGGTTGAGCAATTCCATCCCCATGACGTTCTGAACCTGAACGGAGAACTCGTTGGCCAGCATGTCGGCGTCCGCCACCACGATGACGGTGGTTTCCTTCTCGCACTCCTTCAGGTTTTTCTTGTTGGGATCGGCCGGAGGAGTCGGTTTCGCCGGTTCTTCCCCTTCTTTGTTCTTGGCCGGTTCTTCGGCGGGTTTTCCGTCCGGGAACGCGCTCTTGAATTTGCCGGTGAGTTTGTAGGCCAGAACCTGTTTGGCCTTGGCCTGAGTCGAGGCCTGGTAGTCGCTCTGGACCTGTTCCGGGTCGCCCATGAACTTCATCATGGCCCCGTCCAAGGTCCGGCCCCCCTCCGAGGTTTCCAGAAGGGACTCCGCCTCGATTCCGTCGTTCTGCCCGGTTCTCTGCAGGGAACCGGCCGAGATGCAGTAGATGCTCGAAAGGCCGTCCGTCAGGATTTCGCTCTTGGCGATGTTGGGCTCCTTGAGCTCGAGCCAGGTGATCATGTTGCGGACATCGCCCGTGCGGGTGGGGACTTTCAGGGCCATGGCCGGGTCGGCGACCAGTTTCGGGGTGGGGCCGCTGGCGGCGCCCGGCATCCCCATCATCCCACCGGCGGGGGCTGCGTCTCCGCTGACCAGTTCCACGCCCCAGGATTTCAGCAGTTTGGGCATGTCGGAATGCAGTTGCATCTGCATCATGGCCTGCGGGTTCATCTGGCCCATCTGGCTCATGGCCCGTTTGTCGGATTCGCACAGCGGGTCCACGAAGGCGACGACCTTGCCGCCCGCCATGACGTACTGGTCAATCGCATACTGGAGGGTTTCCGAGAGGTTTTTCGGGTGGATGATCAGGAGGAGTTTCAGATCGCTGGGGATCTCTTTGGCGGTCTCTTCGATCTTCGTCACCTCGAAATTCATTTGCTTCAACTGGTTGACAAAGACCCAGGGGCGATCCTGCTGCTGGCGCTGCATCATCATGGGGTTCTGCGGGCTGCCGCCGCCCATCACCGGCAGGCTGCTGATCACGCCGACTTTTTTCTTCTCCGGGTGGGTCACCGTATAGAGCGCCTTGGTGATTTCATATTCGAGCGAGGATTCGCGACGAGGGTCGAAGAAAGGGATCGAAATGACTTCGCCGTTCTCGTCAGAAATCTGGAGTCCCAGGTAAACCGTTCCGGTCTCTTCGGAGATGGGAACCCCCTGAATTCCGGCTTTCTCGGCGATTTCTTCCTCGTCGGTATCGGGACGCGGGTCAATGATTTCCAGTTTCATTTTTCCGCCCGAATAGGCCAGGTATTCGCGCAGGAGTTCTTCGACACGGTTGGCGTAGTCGCGCAGGAAGGGGACACTGGTCAGAGCCGTGCGCGAGTAGAAGAATTTCGCCGTGACCGTGGCGTCAATTCCCTTGAGCGTGTTGCGCGATCCTTCGGACAGCGTATAGAGTTTTTCTTGCGTGATGTCGAGTTTGACGCGGTTGAACAGGAGGGAACCGATCAGATTCACCGCCAGCACGATGACCGCGACGACAACGAGAGCCACAATGGCGTTCATTTTTCTCTGCATGGTTTGCTTCCTTTATCGTTCTATCCGGCACAGATTACGAAAGAATCCGTCCATCCCGGGCGCGTTCATCAGCGCGCGCGGTTCATTTCCAGAATCACGACACTGGCGCTCAGCCACCCCACGATCAGGGAGAGGAAAAAGATCAGGTCGTTGAGTTGAATCATGCCGCGTTGAATGGAAATAAAATGGGTGAGGAAACTGACCGACGCCACCGCATCGGCCACTTTCACGGACCATCCGTTGAAGAAATCCTGAACCACGTCGAGACCGGCCAGAATCAGGAGCAGGCTGACCACCACGGACAGAATGAAACTGATGACCTGGTTCTTGGTCAGGGCCGACATGCAGACCCCGATGGCCAGAAAGGCGCCTGCCATGAGGAACGAGCCCAGATAGCCCGTTAGAATCACGCCCGTGTCGGGGTGGCCCAGATAATAAACCGTGCAGACCATCGGGAAGGTCAACGCCAGGGCGATGCCGATAAAGACCCACGCGGCCAGAAACTTGGCCATGACGGCCTGGGTGAGCTGGGTGGGGAGGGTCAGAAGCAGTTCGATGGTGCCGCTCTTGCGCTCTTCGGCCCACAGGCGCATCGAGATGGCCGAGACCAGGAAGAGGTAGAGCCAGGGATGCCAGGTGAAGAAGGGGGCCAGTGTGGCCTGTCCCTCCCCATCGTTGAAGAACCGACCGACCTTGAAGGTGAAAAGGCCGGTCAGGAACAGGAAAATGACGATGAAAACATAGGCGACCGGGGTGGCGAAATAGCCTTTCAGTTCGCGTTTGAAAATCGGGACCAGGCAACTCATGTGCGCGCGACCTCCTTGGTGGTGATTTCACGGAACACTTCGGTGAGATTCCCGCTCTCGACCGTGAGTTCCTCGATTTGCCAGCCGCGTTCGGCGGCCAGCACGGCCAGACCGTGCGCGATGTTACGGCCCGGCTGGGGAAAGACGGTGAAGTGAACCTGGCCGTTGGGGGACTCGATCCGCTCGACCTCGCGCACGCCGGCTACTTTCTGAAGCGTGGCCGTTTCCACCGGGGCGCCGGACGTGCTCAGACTCACGCGCACCGCCCCGTGGTACCGCGACTGGCGCATCAGGTCGGCCGGGGTTCCGTCGGCCACGATCCGTCCGCCGGCGATGATGATGGCCCGGGTACAGACGGCTTCGACTTCTTCCAGAATATGGGTTGAAAGGATGATCGCCTTTTCGGCGGCCATCTGGCGAATCAGGGTGTGGACCTCATGTTTCTGGTTGGGATCCAGGCCATCGGTGGGTTCGTCGAGAATCAGAACGGGAGGATTGTGCAGGAGCGCCTGGGCCAGTCCCACGCGCCGCTGGTACCCCTTCGAGAGGGTCTCGATCGGTTGCTCGCGCACGTTTCGCAGCCAGCACATCTCCAGGGCGCGCTCGACGGCCTTGTTCAACTCGGCCCCGCTGAAACCCCGCATTTCCCCAATGAAACGCAGAAACGAGGTGGGGGTCATGTCCACATAGAGGGGGTTGCTCTCGGGCAGGTACCCGATCAGTTTGCGCGCCTCCATCGAGTGGGTCAGGATGTCGTGCTGTCCGATGGACGCCGTGCCCGATGTCGGGGGCAGGAAGCAGGTCAACATCCGCATCACCGTTGACTTGCCGGCGCCGTTCGGCCCGAGGAAACCGAGCACTTCGCCCTTTTCCACCCGGAACGACACGCCTTTGACCGCCTCGATCGGGCCGAAAACCTTCCGTAACATGTTGGTTTCGATCATGATCATTGCTTCGACCTTCCGATAGACACAATTTCGAAATCGGGAACGGGGCCAAGACCCTTCCACAAGGGAAGATTCGAAGCAAAATCATTGCCAGAAGAAAAGGGGGAAAACCGGGGAAAAGTGAGCGTTTGCCTTCTGAAAGTGCGCCAGTGCGGCACATACGCCTCCCTGTCCGGATGGCCCTGTGTCATCTTGTCGCAGGGTGCGCAGGGTGCAAAAGATCCCAGGGGGGGTGTTGGGGAACCGCCGATTTGAGGCAAATTGGGCTGGACATTCTCAAGGGAATACCCGGCCCGATTCAGAACCCTGATTTGAAAATCTCACGAACAACACATTTCCAGGATGGCGCGCGCGATGCGTTCGAGGTGCTCGACCCGGTCCACACAGCCCCGGGCGATGGCTTCCTTGGGCATGCCGAACACGACGCAACTGGCTTCGTCCTGGGCGATTGTGGCGGCGCCGGCCTGTTTGAGCATCACCATGCCGTTGGCGCCGTCGGCCCCCATCCCGGTCAGGATCGCCGCCACCGTGTTGGGGCCCGTGACCTTGGCCGCCGACTGGAACAGCACTTCCACCGAGGGGCGGTGGCGGCAGACGAGAGGCCCCTCGCGCACCTGTGCCTCAAGGCCCACACCCACGCGCCGCAGGGTCAGGTGCGAGTTGCCCGGCGCCACCAGCGCCAGCCCCGGACGCAACTTGTCCCCATTCTCGGCCTCCTTGACGTCGAGGTCCGACAGGGAGTTGAGGCGGTTGGCAAACGCCAGTGTGAAGTACTCCGGCATATGCTGGACAATCAGGATGGGCGGCGTTTCCCGCGGGAGCTGTTCCAGGACGACGCGCAAGGCCTCGGTTCCGCCGGTCGAGGCGCCGATGACG
>DAOPYU010000316.1:0-5555 GCA_035353095.1 Candidatus Sumerlaeota bacterium
GTTCAACACAAAGTCGTACCCCATCCACCCGGTCTTCGGGTTCGCGTCCGTGTCGAGGAAGAGCAACATCCAGGTCGGATCGGTCCGGGGCGTCAACGGCTCCTGCGTCCGGACATAGAAATACACCGTCTCGGCGTCGTAACTCACCTTCGCCGCCACCAGGTCGTTGCGGCCCGTCTGGTTCGAGTATTTGAGCGCCGATCCCCACCCCGGGTGGTCGCGCCGGACCGTGTCCCCGATCGGGTCGCGGAACTCGGGTCCCACATCCGCCCAGTCGTCGAACTTCCCGTCCAACTGAATCGGTTTCGGGCGAACCGGCTCCAGAGGCCGAACCCCCTTGAAGCGCCGGATATTCGACACCATCTGGTAATAATAATGATCGCCGTGTCCGCCCTTCATCGGTTCGATGTCCCGGCTGAACTCCTCGTTGAACTGGTCCACAAACGCGACCGGTCCGGCCCCGTGAAACCCGGAATCCGCCTTGTAACGCCCGGCGATCCACTCGTTCCACCCCGTGATGAACACAAACGCCGGGTCGAGTTGAAACGCCCGGTCCCACTGCTCGGCAAAATTCCGTCCGGTCATGTCCCGGTCTTTCGGTTCCGGTTCTTTCCCGTCGTGAAAACTGCGCCCGTGCGATTGAGGGTTACTCAACACCCCGAGTTTCCCCTCCACGGCATTCTGCGCCACCCCCACCGTCACCTGTTCGGCCACGCCCGGCGTCTTGTAGAACGCATGCTGGGGCGTCACCTCGAGCCACCCCCACTCTTCCGGCCCGCTCGGTCCCTGGAAGTAATCCGCCTGCGGTTTGCGGAAGGTGAAGAAATTCAGAACCTTCGCCATCTTCTCGTCCGCCAGTCCCACATGCAGGGCCCGTTCCTGGAGCGGCGCAAGAACCTCCCCGTTGACAAACGCATCCCCCTGCGGCAGGACGTCCTGCGCCTGTTTCCACCAACCGATCTTGCCCTTCGCGTCCGACGCCTCCAGATAATACCGCCCCGGTTCGAGCGGGGTATCGAATCGCAACGTCAACCAGGTGTTGTCCGCCACCTGTTCGAAGCGTTGATTCACCACAACCGGCCCCGTCGGCCCCTCGCGCCGCAACGTCAACGTCACCGCGGCGCCGGGCGTCTTCCAGGTGGGAAAGGGCGCTCCTACCGACAGAATCTTCTTCTCCACGATAAACGACTGTCCCAGGGTCTGTCCCGCCTTGAGCGGGACCGCCTCATCAAACCGATCCACCTCGAGCATCTCGCCCAACAGGGCCGGATCGGCCAGAATGAGCGGCTTCCCCTCCCATTTGAACCACAGATCGGGAAACAACCCCGGCGCGTAGAGCGCGTCGTACAACTCGTTCACCACCTTTTTCGGGTTCCAGAAGGGACACAGAAACGCCATTTGAGGAGTCCGTCCCCCCTGTTGCCGCACCCGCTCGAACACCTGCCCCAACGCCGTGTAACTGCGCGGGTAGGTCAACTGATTCGTCACGTCGAACACCACCATATCCACCCCGGCGTCCGAGAGCATCTGGGCGTGCTTGGCCAGAACCCCCTCGTCGTTGTTGCGGTAGTAACCGAAAATGGACTCGCCCCAGTGGTGCGGCACATAAAGCGGTCCCCACGGCGGGCTGTTGGGGTTCTGGAGGGCCGAAGGGTCTTTTCCCAGAATTTCCGAGATGTCGTAGGGCCCGGCCTCGCCACTCTCCCCCAGCCAGAGGAAGTAGAAAATCCCCACCGTTTTCCCGACCCGGGGGGTACCGACCTGTTCCGTTCCCGGCAGTGTGCGCCCCAGCCCATCGGTCGCCACCCACGTGTCACTGAATGTGTCCCACACAGCAGGGGCATTCTGCGCGCCCGCAAACAACCCAAAGAAACTGGCTCCGGCGAGCCACCACACGGCCACCCGAGCCAGTCTCCCAAAACTTCTAAATTTCTTGAACCCGTACCCCTTCATGCAAACCTCCACGACTCTATTAGACTCCACTGAACGACTTCGACAGATCCACCTGCCCCGTTCCTACTTGGACGACCGTCTTCTTAGTCTTCGATCCGGCCATCAGTTTCTTGATCTGGCGCTCGAACGCCTTGCCGTCCAGGGGCAAATCGAGCATCTTGCCCGTCAGCGACGAATGGAGCATGGCGTTGGCCAGTTCGACCGAATGAATCCCCTCGGCGGCGGGCGACACCAGCGTCGCTCCGTCCAGGACCGCATCCACAAAATTACTCAGAATCCCCACGTGCTGAGGCCCCGTCCCTTCGGCGGGAATCTCGACATTCCACACGTCCGGTTTTCCGAACACATTCTTCGTCGTACGCGAAAACTCGCTCGTCGGCGTCACATTCCGCGTGAAGGTGATCTTCCCGCCTTCGAACACAATCTTGCCCCGCTCGCCAGCGATTTCCAGGCGGCACGTCCCCGGCGCCTCGCCGGTCGTCGAAACAAACACCCCCGTCGCGCCGTTCGGGTACTCGAAATAGGCCGTCACCTCGTCCTCGACCTCGATGTCGTGGTATTTGCCGAAGTGGCAGAACGCCTGAACGCGTCTGGGCATCCCACAGAGCCACTGGAACAAGTCCAGGTTGTGGGGACACTGGTTGACAAGCAGACCGCCGCCTTCCCCCTTCCACGTCCCACGCCACCCGCCCGAGGCGTAATAAATCTCGGGACGGAACCAGTCCGTGATGACCCACTGGGTCCGCCGGATTTCACCCAGTTCGCCCGAATCAATCAATTGTTTGATCTTCAGAAAATGCGGGTCGAGCCGGTTGTTGAACATCGCGGCGAACACCTGTTTTTTGCTCTTATGCGCCGCCAGGAGCCGTTCGGCGTCCGCCTTGTGGACCGAGATCGGCTTCTCGACCATGACGTGCAGCCCCCGCCCGAGCGCCTCGATCCCCAGCGAAGTGTGCTGAAAGTGCGGCGTGGCGATGAGGACCGCGTCAATCGCCTTCGACTTCAGGAGCGCCGACGGTTCCGTGTAAGTTTCGATGTCGCCGTAGGCGGCCAGCGACGAACTGGACAAGTCGGCCACTGCCGTCAGACGCGCCCGCGGGATCTTGCCCGACCGCAGGTTCCCGGCGTGCAACCGTCCGATGTTCCCCAACCCGATCAGCCCGAAACGTACTTCGTTCATGAGAAACCCCTTTCCCCTACAATCTTTCACGATTCGTCCGATCGGTCCAATCCGACCGATCCGTCCCATCAGCCTTATCGGTCCTGTCTGTCCTGTTCGTTCTCCCCCAAACCCGTACTTCACCTCACGGCAGAAACATCCGCTTGTACTCTTCCAGGCAGTACCGGTCCGTCATGCCCGAGATGTAGTCGGCCACGGCGCGTTCCAAGCCTTCGGTCTCGCCCAGCGTCTGGTACCGCGCCGGCAGCATCTGCGGCGTACGGCAGTACACGTGGAACAGACTCTCGATGAACCGTTCGGCCTTGCTGGTCATCGCCATCACGTTCGGATGGCGGTACACATGCCGCATGAGGAACGAACGCAGGACGCGATTGCGCCCGGACGTTTCCTCGCTGAAGTCCACCAGCCGCTTGCCATGCTGCCGCACATCCTCGAGCGTCTCGATCCCCAACTCGCGAATGTTCTGTTCGGTTTGTTCGAGCGCATCGCGGACCGCCGCGTCAATCAGCGCTCCGATCAGGCGGCAGCGGTCGTACTGGTCGAACTCCCGCTCAGCCGACAACCCGCCCGCCCCCACTTCCCGGCAGATCTCGGCCAGCCAGGGGACCTCCTCGAGGTCGTGGCGCGACAGAATTCCCAACTTCAACGCGTCGTCCAGATCGTGGTGGTTGAACGCGATTTCATCGGCCACATCCACCAACTGTCCCTCGAGCGTCGGCGCCAGCATCGGATCGAAACGGTCCAGACTCGGCACGTCATACGACGTACTGTGCTTGGCGATCCCCTCGCGCACTTCCCACGTCAGGTTCAGTCCCGGAAATTCGCGATAACGCTGTTCGAGGCACTCGACGATGCGCAATCCCTGTCGGTTGTGCTCAAACCCGCCATGACCGGCCATCAGACGGTGGAGCGCCGTCTCGCCCGAGTGGCCGAACGGCGTGTGGCCCATGTCGTGTGCCAGCGCCACCGCCTCGGTCAGGTCGCTGTTGAGCCGCAGACTGCGCGCCATCGTCCGGGCGATCTGCGCCACTTCCATCGTGTGCGTCAATCGCGTCCGATAATAATCGCCTTCATGGATCACATAGACCTGCGTCTTGAACTCAAGTTTTCGGAAAGCGGCACAGTGGACGATCCGGTCGCGGTCGCGCTGAAACTCGGTCCGCATGCGGCAGGGCGCGCAGGCGTGTTCGCGCCCACGGCTCGCGCTGCTGAACGACGCATACGGAGCCAGCGTCTGACGCTCCAGTTGTTCCAGTTTTTCCCGCATTTCCATCGTTTATACTCCCCAGCCCTGGGGGACTTGAAGACCGGCTCTCCGGCCAGGACCTGAATCTTGGCAAAGGTTTTGCTTCTTCCCTCTTTCGGGGGGCTAAGGCCGTTCCAGTTGTCGAGAGTGACCCTGTTGTTGACGTTGTTGTGCGATCCTGTGCAGCCCCTTTGACGCACGCGGAAAAATACACCGGTCGTTTCTTTCCGCCCGATCGCGGCGACCCATCAACAAGTGCGCCCTCGAATCGTCCCCTACGGCTCAGCCTCACCTCTGAAGCAGCAATGGATCATAGCTTGGCGCTTGCATTTGTTCAAGCAGATTCCATAGAATGGAGTCAGCGATGGGAACGACGGCTACTCTTTTGAAATTCCGTTTCGCGCTCAAACGGAACATCAGGATTTCACACAGCAGCGCGTGGGGAGACGGCAAACGCATGAGCGGTAAATTCTGCGATTACAAAGACTTTCTGGCCAGTCAGGAGCATTCGGAACTCGCTGACATCCGCCAGTATGTCCACAGTCTCCTCGAGAACATCGAAGAACACGCCAGTTCCTGCGCCACCAAGCGTCCCCACATGGCCATGCCCGAGCGCCGCGCCCCGGAGGAACGCTACCAGATCGGCCTGCCCGCCACCTGCTGGGATGCCCTTCAGCCTTTCTCGAAAGCCGTCCGCACGACCGTTCGCGCGCTCGACATCAGCCGATCCGGCTTCCGGTTCATCAGCCCCGAGCCGTACCGGCCCATGCAGATCCTCCGCCTCCAACTCAACTCTCCCGGACATCAAGGCCCCCCCATTCTCATTCAGACCGTCCGGGTGCGCCGCTGCCAGCTGCCCGACCAGGAGACCTACGACATCGGATGCCAGACCATCAGCGAGAGCATGGTCCAGCAGGCCGAGAACGAAATCACCATCCTGGACGGTTTCTGCGACCGGCTCCGCGATCCCTCCCAGTTCGGCATCCTCCACATTGCCTCGACTCGGAAAGCCGAGGAAATCGGGCGCCTGATCCGCCAGCAGGGTTATGCCCTCACACAGGTGGCCTCCTCGCGCAACATCCAGGGCGCTCTGCGCGCCTGGGACCAGTCGGCTCCGCCCACTCTCGTCATCTGCCCGGCCTCGCACCTCCTGCGCAAACCCGAACCCGCCTGGCT
>DAOPYU010000317.1:0-5553 GCA_035353095.1 Candidatus Sumerlaeota bacterium
GCGATGCGCGGATCGTGGGTGACAAAGATGAAGATTTTGCGGTGCTGGCGGAGCAGTTCGAGCGCCCGCGAGCGGTGGATGCCCGCGTTCTCGACTTCGTCGAGCAACACAATCGGCGTGTCGCAGATCACCGTGGCGTCCGCAATCAGAAGCGCCCGCGTCTGCCCGCCCGACAGTTCCGTCATCCGGTTGCCCGGAATCACCGGTTCGCCCGTCAACTGGTTGGCGAACGCCAACGTGTCCTCGATCATCTGCTGCACGCGGGCCGGATCGGCGCTGCGGATGCCGGCGTGCGTTTCGAGGAACACCTGGACCGGCAGGTCGGACAGAAAGTTCGTGTGTTGCGTGATGAGAGCGATCGGGTTGCTCCCCGGATCGTTGCGGCACGAGGCGGGAGCAGGCTTGCCGTCAATCAGAATGGTACGGCCGGTTGGCGTGTCGCTGTTGGCAAACAGTTCGATGTCGTTGATGAGCGTTGTCTTGCCCGAGCCGGTGGGACCGACGATGCTGATGATGTCGCCCATGCGCAGGTCGATCTGGGCGACCCGGTCGGGTTCGCGGACGTTCTTGCCATGCCCGCCGAGGATGCTGATCTGGTGGATGTCGTTCATGATTCGTTCCTCCTGTGGAGTGCGGTCGCGCCGCATAGTAAATATAGGCTATTGACTATATCTGATTTAAGCCGCACGGGGACGGCCTCTACCCCTTCTCGGTGGCAGGGGCTCGTTCGGACATTGCCAGCATTGTGTTCGAGACCTCGCGAAAACCCTGCACCAGCGCATCCTCCTTTCGTGGAAATCCGCTCCGTTGTTCATCGGCGGGCCAGGTCATCCCGGCCATGCGGGCCATCCGCCGCCCGCGTGGCCAAACCGTTCCTTTGGACCTTCAAGAAGTCATCTTTCCTTCATGGTTCTCCATATTGTCTATCGCTTATGTCTGATTCTGCATTCGTCCATTTTGCATCCAAATAACCCCTGCTCGTCAGGCGCCAGAGACGGAATTCCGGAGAAGACAGCACCCTTCGGGTGGCCGATGCCCCACACAGAACCTCCCGGAAACACTCCGTTCAGCCTGGGGCGATCAACCGGATACGCCCCCCTCGAACCTGGGGCGTATGCTTCCGGTGGGTAGAAGCGTTCCTCCCGGAGGTTTCGGGGCGACGGCTTCTAAACCACATTTCCTATTGTTTTTGTCTTATTCTTCCCAAATCAAAAAACTACAGCACATCGGCAATTGTGGTCTGCTCCAGCTTCGCAGCCACCATATCGCGCACTTCGCGAAACACCCGCAACAACGATTTCTCCTTCTCGATTGGAGTGGGTTCGTAAAAGTACTGACTCACCGAGTCGGTCGGGGCCAGTGGGCCGTCGAAGAGGCGGACCACTTCAGCCACGGTGATCTCCCCGGGCTCTTTCGCCAGTCGGTACCCCCCGTTGGGGCCTTTGGCGCTCGAGACGTAGTGGGCGCGCCGCAACGTCAGGAGGATCTGCTGGAGGAACTTCGGCGGCGCCCCGGTCCGTTCCGAGAGGACCTCGCCCTGCATGCGTTCTTCGGCCCGCCAGCGGGCCAGGGCAATCAGGGCGAGAAGTGCGTATTCACTACGGACGGTCAGGCGCATCGGCGTCCATTCCAGACCAATGTTATAGGCTATATAGAATACATCCCCGGCGCGATGCAAGTAAAAAATACACCCCTTGCACTTTTTTTTCTTGCGCGGAGAGCAACCGATGAAAAAAAAGCCCGGAACCGTAGTCCCGGGCCTGGAAACCTATGATACACGCGACTTCTGAAAACTCATGCGACTTCTTCCAGATCATGCATTATTGGGATACGTGTCATGACCGAGGGGGGATCACGACGAGACCCGAGCCGAGTTTTTGTTCTCCTTCGCCATCGAATCCTTGAGCAGGCCGGCCATGAGGACATTGATGATGCCGCTGCCCGAGTCGCCCGTGCCGCCCGCGACCACGTCGGGGACCAGTTTGAAACCGCTGGCGGCCAGCGCGCGGCCCACTTCGATGATGGCGTAGTTGCCCTGACCGACCGCGTCGGTCTTGAGCTGGATGACTTGCGCTTCGGCCTCGCCGACCGCCGTGATCTTTGTCCCTTCGGCCGCGCCGACGGTGGTGAGCACTTCCGCGTCCGCCTTGGCGTTGATCGTCTTGGACTTCGCGTCGCCTTCCGCCTTCTTGACGGTGGCCTGGGCGTTGAAGTCGGCGATCGTCACGCTTCGCTCGGCGTCCACGACGCGGGCCTGGGTGTCGGCCAGAGCGGTGGCCTGCATGAGTTCCTTGCGGGTGTCCTGGGCCTGGCGCTGCGTGTCGTAGGTCACCTTTTCCTGCTCGGCGATCTTGCGGTCCGTCAGGGGTTTCATGAGCGCTTCGGGCGGGGTGATGTCGCCGATGAGCGTGTCCACCGCGCCGACGTTGTAGTCAATCAGGGCCTTCGTGATCTGGGCCTTGGCGTCGTTCTGGCGTTGCTGGCGTTCCTTCAGGAAGTCAATGACATCGGAACTCTGGGCCGCGTTACGGAAGTAGTTGCCGATCGTCGGCTCCAGAACCTGGGTGACGAGGTTGGCCATGCTCCCGAAGCGGGCGATGACCTTCGGGGCGTCATTACGGGGGACGTGGATGATCTGGCTCACGTCGAGGTTGAACGTAAAGCCGTCGGACGAGCGGACGGTGATGGTCGAGAGGTTGGCATCGAGTTTATGCGCCTCGGTTTTGCCGGTGGCCCAGTTGAGGACGACGTTGGCCGTCGGGACGATCTCGACCCGGTGGGTGTAGGGGTTGATGGGGTACTTGCCCGGATCGAGCGGTTCAGCCCAGACGCCCTTCTGGCCCTTCGTGACCAGGTTGCCATGCTTGAACGTGTCCCCGGTCACATCCACACCCGCCTCGCCCACATAGGCGATGACCACGCCCGCGTGGGCGATGGGGACTTCCGTCATGGGCCGGGTTTCGACCGTGGCGAAACGCGGGTTGAGGAAATAACGTCCGGCCAGCATCACCTGAACCTGCAGGCCCTTGTATCCGCCGTTATCAATGAAGGACTGGCCATCCTGGAACATGTTATGGCCCTCGACTTCCTTGCCGGCGATGTCGCCGCTCGACAACGCCTTGCCTTCGCGCGTCGTGACGATCCCCACCATGTTGTCTTCAATTTCGAGAACCGGTTCCTGAGCCACGAAAAAGAGCCCCGTATTGATTCGGTAGGTTCCCGGCGGAATGATGCTGATCTGGGGCCCGCGCTCGCCCCCGTTGAGGAGGAACTGGCGGGCATTCTGAAACGAATCGCACTCGACTTTCCGGGCCAGCACACGGCCATCGGACAGGGAGACGCCGTCACGGGACTCGACAATTCCGATCCGCGTCTCGGCGATGGTGATGAATTTTTCGATCCGGACTTCAAACTGCCACGGCCAGAACCAGAAGTGGATGCCCGGCGCCAGTGTGTCGGCCTGGATGCCGGCCTCGCCGTTCAGCGCGATGATACACCCGTCGGGGAGGGTCCGGTTTTTGCCGAACAGGACGAACTTCTTGTTGATGATGCCGATGCTGTCCTGGGGGATGATGACCATCCCGAACAGCCGCAGGACGAGCTTGTAACAGACGAGAACGACCAGAATGATGAAAACCCACCAGAACCCCACCAACAACATCAGTATCTGCATGATCTTTTCTCTCCTTGACGGGTGGACTGGGATGGTCCGAGGACCTCATTCCGGGAAGACCGGAACAGCGCTTTTGTCTTGACCATTCCCACTCGGTAAAGAATCTTAGAATCGAATCAAGTAATCAAGAAAAATCGAAGGATCGGGGGACACTCAATCGGAACTCCTCATTGTCCTGCGAATGGCGAGATTGTCATTCGAGGGGGGAGATGGATGGGAGTTTTCTGTCCGATAAGAATCGGAAGAGCCCGGAGGTGGCACGGGCGTCCCGCCCGTGACTTGCCGACATTCTCGTTGGCAGGGCCGGGAATTTTTGGGTTTTTGTTCCGGAGTACCTTTCATGGGCGGGACGCCCATGCCACCTCAGAACCGCCTTCCTTTCTATATGAAGCCTTGAAGACGAGAGTTCAATAAACCCGAAACCATATAGACAGTGAGGAGTTCCTGGGACACTCAATCGGAAATATAACCGAGGGGGCGAGCCCGGAAATGTGAAAGCGGGCCGACCTTCGGCCCCGGATCGCGCACACCGGGGGGTACCCCGATCAACCGCCAGGCCTGTCTTTCAAGTCTCCTTCACGCCCGGCGTTCCAGGCGTTCTCGTCCCCAAACCCCATCCCAAAACCTCGCGGCGGACCTCGTCTCCTTTGTGCAATTGAGAAATTGCATAGTTTTTACCCGGGTTCAAACCTCTCGTTGTGCTATACTCGTTCCCGACAGGTTTCCTGTCTCCCTGGGCCGCAAAACGAACCGGCTTCATGTTTGAGGGAGATTCAGGCTCTTCCCATAAGGAGACCCGCCTTCTCGTCCAATCCTTTTTACGTTCCTCAGACGGGAGCAGAAAACATGCATGTCCCCTTTTCCCCTGACCGCCGCATCCGGATCGGCCTGTTTTCGGGCCTCGGAGCCCTGATTATCCTGGCATTCGGCCTGGGTGCCCTCGGCCACCAGAACGTGGCGGGTGTCACTGCCGGGTGGTGGCACAAACAGTTCGGCCCGCCGCCTCCGCCTTCTCCCGCCCCGGTGTTCGAGCCGACTTTTCAGAATGTCGCCTACGGTCCGGCGCCCAGCCAGCAACTGGACTTCTGGCAGGCCCGGAGCGAGCGCCCCACCCCGGTGGTCGTCTTCTTCCACGGCGGCGGGTTTGTCGGGGGAGACAAGACGTTCCTCTGGCCCCAGGGGGATGTGATGGGCATCTGCAGGAACGCCGGGGTCTCAGTCGTGTCGGTCAACTACCGCTTTTGCAACTCCGCTCCCCTCTCGGAGATCCTGCACGACGCCACCCGCGCCATCCAGTTCCTCCGTTCCCAGGCCGGCGAGTGGAACCTGGACAAGGCCCGAATCGCCGTCTATGGCGAATCGGCAGGCGCCGGCATGGCGCTCTATACCGCGGCCCACGACGACGTGGCTGTCCCCGACAGTCCGGACCCGGTCCTGCGCGAGTCGTCCCGCGTGTGCGCCGTCGGAGTGCTGGACGGGCAGTTCTCCTACAATTTTCCCCTCTGGGAATCGGTGATCGGTCCGTACCCCGATCAGAACAACAAGCCCAAGTGGGAATTCTACTACTGGCAGATCCCCGGTGTGGACCCCGCCACTCCCCGACTGCGCGCCCTGCTCGACGACGGAGACCTGCGCGCCCAGCTGAGCGCCGGCGATCCCCCCATCTTCCTCTACGCCTCGCAGAAATTCGGTCCCGCCACCTCGCACGATCACTATCTGCACCACCCGCAACACGCCGTCGCCCTGCAGGAGAAATGCAAACAAGTCGGCATCGAATCGGAACTGGTTCTGGAGGACTCGCCCACCCCGCCCGTCCTGCCCCGAAACGAGTTGGTCCTGGGTTTCCTCCTGAACAACTTGGGGGTGTACTGAGAGGGTTT
>DAOPYU010000318.1:0-3987 GCA_035353095.1 Candidatus Sumerlaeota bacterium
TACAGGCGGAAGAGTGAAGGAACCGATGTTTTCAACCACGAAAGACACGAAAGACTCGAAAAGGGGTGATTTTCGTGTCATTTCGTACCTTTCGTGGTTTTCATTTTGAGTTGCGGCTTCGCTATGCCACGACTATTTTTTTCCTTTATCGTCCCGACCGGAGTTTCGCGTAGTAGCGCAGGTACGACTCGATGAACGGGTCCAGGCCGCCGTCCATCACCGCCTGAATGTTGCCCACTTCGTGGCCTGTCCGTACGTCCTTGACCAGCTGATAGGGCTGGAACACATAGGAGCGGATCTGGCTGCCCCACCCGATGTCGAGTTTGTTGCTTTCTTGGACAGCCAGTTCCTGACGGCGTTTTTCCATTTCGGCCTGGTAGATGCGCGCTTTCAGGATTTTCAGGGCCATCGCTTTGTTTTTATGCTGGGAACGTTCGTTCTGGCAGGACGACACGATCCCGGTCGGAAGGTGGGTCAACCGCACGGCCGAGTCGGTTTTGTTAACGTGCTGCCCGCCCGCGCCGCTTGAACGGTAGGTGTCTATCTTCAGATCTTCTTCTTTGATCTCGATCTCGATCGAGTCGTCAATTTCAGGCGTGGCGAAGACGGACGCGAAGGACGTGTGGCGCCGGGCGTTGGCGTCGAAGGGGGAGATCCGGACCAGACGGTGGACCCCGATTTCGGCTTTCAGGTACCCGAAGGCGTAGTCGCCTTTGACATAGAGCGTGGCGCTCTTGATGCCCGCTTCGTCGCCGGGCATGCATTCGATTTCTTCGACCTTGAAGCCGCGGTCTTCACTCCAGCGCAAGTACATGCGCATCAGCATGGAAGCCCAGTCGCAGGACTCCGTGCCACCGGCTCCGGCATGGATGTGGAGGTAACAGTTGTTTGGGTCGGTTTCCTCGTTCAGCATAGCCTGCAACTCGAGTGTATCCAGCCGTTTGACCATATCCAGAGCGTTTTGGGCCACTTCGTCGAGGGTCTGCTGGTCATCTTCGAGTTGGAGCAGCTCGAGCAGTTCTTCGAGGTCTCCGACTTCCTGAATGGCCGTTTCCCACGGTTCGACCTGAAGGCGGAGCTGCTTGATTTGTTTCAGGGTTTCCTGCGCGGTTTCCTGACTGGACCAGAAATCCGGCGCCTGGCTTTTGGCGTCGAGTTCGACGATCTGTTGCTTCTTGTGAGCCAAGTCAAAGATACTGCCGGGCTTCGTCGACGCGCGCCCGGAGCGTGGCGATATCTCGCTGCACTTCCTGTAAAATAGCCATTGATTCGTTCTCCTTTTGCCTGTGTGCATCTCGCACATAAGGGCTTTTTATCTCATTTCAGGACAAGGCGCAAGCCTTGTTGTAGGGCTGGGGTCCGTTGTTTTCCGATTGTGGTGGGTTTTCACGCGTTACCACGTTGATTTCCCGTTGCGGGATAGGGGGGGGCACCTTATAGTACCGAATGTTATGAATCGTTTGCCCTTTCCCCGCCAGAGTCCCCCGCAACCGTCCGGTCCTGTGCCGCCAGGGCTTCAGACTTTGCGTGGGATTGTCGAGCGTTTCACGTACCAGAACGAGGAGGGGTTTGCGATTGCGCGTTTTGTGGCCGAGACTGCGGGAGGGGGGCTGAAAGCGAAGGAAGAAGTCGTTCTGACCGGTTCGCTGCCCGGGGTCGAGGCGGGCGCCAGCCTTGAGGTGACCGGGGAATGGGTCCGGAATCCGAAGTTCGGGATTCAGTTTGCCCTTCAGTCGTTTCGCCCGATTCCCCCTTCCTCGGCTGAAGGGATTCGGGCGTTTCTCGGGTCGGGTCTGATTGCGGGGATCGGCAAGGAGTACGCGGGGCGCATTGTCGGGCAGTTCGCCGAAAAGACGCTGGAGGTCATTGATCGGGAACCCGAGCGTCTCCTCGAAGTGGAGGGGATCGGCCCCAAACGGTTCGAGCGGATTGTGTCGAGCTGGAAGGAACACCGCGATGTCGCCGACATCATGCAGTTCCTTCAGTCCTACGGTATTTCTTCCACCTGGGCGACCAAGATTTACAAGATCTACGGCTCGGAAGCGGTCAATGTCCTGATCAAGAATCCTTATCGCCTGGCGATTGACATTCGGGGGATCGGGTTCAAGAGCGCGGACAAGATCGCGCGCAACGCGGGGATGGCGCATGATGCGCCGGAACGGGTTCAGGCGGGCGTCCTGCATCTGTTGCGGGAGGCGGCAGGGGACGGCCACACGTTTTTCCCCTTCGACGAGTTGTCTGTTCAAGCCTTGGAAATACTGGGGATAGGCGACCCGGTCCGGGTCCGGCAGGCCACTTCCGAACTCTGCAAGCCGGAAATGAGTTCCAAGGGGCCCCTGGTGATTGCTGAAAAACTGCCCGAGGGGGACAAGGCGGTCTATCTGCGGGGACTGCATTACGCCGAAACCGGCGTGGCGGCCCATGTGGCCACGTTGTGCCAGACCGGCAAGGCGTTGCCGAAACTCGATGTGGAGGCGGAGTTGGCCATTCTGCAACGGGAAAGCCGTATCGCGTTGGCGGAGCAGCAGATTGAGGCGGTCCGGCTGGCCTTGCGGGGGGGGATGCTGGTGCTGACCGGCGGACCGGGGACCGGCAAGACCACGACCGTTCGGACCATCATTGAAGCGTTGACGCGCAACCGGGTGACCCTGGAACTGGCCGCGCCGACCGGTCGGGCGGCCAAGCGGCTCGCAGAAACCACCCACATGGAGGCGGCCACCCTGCACCGCCTGCTCAAATGGGACCCGCGCAAAGGGATTTTTTCCTACAACGAATCGAACCCGTTGCGGGCCGACTATGTGATTGTGGACGAGGCGTCCATGCTCGACGTGACGTTGACGCATCAGTTGTTGAAGGCGCTGGCGCCCACCACGTCTCTGTTGCTGGTGGGGGATGTGGACCAGTTGCCTTCCGTCGGGGCGGGGAATGTTTTGCGCGACCTGATCGACTCGGGCACGATGCCGGTGGTGCGGCTCGACACGATTTTTCGACAGGCCCGCCAGAGTCTGATCGTTCTGAACGCCCACCGGATCAACAAGGGGGAATTTCCCCTTCTGGCGCCACCCGAGGAGGGGAAAGGGCGCAAACCGGATTTCTTCTTTGTCCAGCGTGAGTCGCCGGAAGAAGCCATCGAGACCATTCGGCAACTGGTGTGCGAGCGGATTCCGAAGAACTACGGAGTGGATGCGATTCGAGACATTCAGGTCATCACCCCGATGCACCGGGGGATACTGGGTGCGGGGAACCTGAATGCGCAACTTCAGCAGGCTTTGAACCACGACCCGCGTTCGCTCACCCGGGGCGATGTGACGTTCAAGGTGGGCGACAAGGTGATGCAGACCGAGAACGATTACGACAAGGACGTCTTCAATGGCGATATTGGCATTATTCACACCATAGACCGGATAGACCACTGGGTGCGGGTCCAGTTCGACCGCCGGATTGTGGAGTATCCTTTTTCGGATCTGGATGAACTGACCCTGAGTTACGCCATCACGGTTCACAAGAGCCAGGGGAGTGAATATCCCGTGGTGGTTCTGCCGGTTCACACGCAACACTATATTATGCTCAAACGCAACCTCCTCTACACGGCCGTCACGCGCGGAAAACGACTGGTGGTGTGTGTGGGCACCAAGAAGGCTATGTTTCTGGCGGTGAAGAATGCCGACCAGTCGGAACGGCACAGCGGGCTGCGCCAGCGACTTCAGCACCTTTTACCGGTCAGATTTCCCTCTCCTTTTGCCTCTGGAACCTCCTCGTGAGCGAGGGGCGGTTTTTCCCGCCCACTCGTGTTGACGGCGAGTGTTCGGTGAGGTATTGGTATAATGAGACTTGCGAAATCGCCTGTCGGATTTATAGGTTCCTGGGGATGATTTCCTGTTGAAATGGCCGGAGTTATTTAGTAAAATACTCCCGTCATTGCACTTGCATAACTGCATGAGTGCGTCGTTTAAGAATAACGCCAGTGTGGGTTTGTTTTGCGTACGC
>DAOPYU010000318.1:4087-5497 GCA_035353095.1 Candidatus Sumerlaeota bacterium
CTGCATGAGTGCGTCGTTTAAGAATAACGCCAGTGTGGGTTTGTTTTGCGTACGCGCATCGGAATTCGTGTCAGATGCAGGTTTCATTTGTGGTCGTGGTAGATCCGAAAGGAGAAGGATGGTTATGTTGAAGCCCCTGGGTGTCCCCTCACAGGTCTTGATTCTGGTTATGGCGATGTTTGCTCTGGTCCCTCGGTCGGGCGCTTTCGCCCAGGAGGGGGGAGGCGCGCCAGCCGTTTCCTCCAGTCCGGATACGAGTCAGGGGGATGCGACTCCCGTGGGAGTGGGGGCGGCCGCGGATGCCACATCGCCGACCTTTCTTTTCACGCCCCGTCACGTTTTTGTGCCGGAGAGCAGCGTGATCAATCTGAAGGTGACGCTTTCCGCCGCGCCGGCTGGTCCCCTTCAGGGGGAAGTGGTGCGGGTGTCCGGCAATCCCAATGTGATTGTTTCGAGCGGGGGGACGTTCAATTTCTCGACGACCAACTGGCAGACACCGGTTGTGGTGCGACTCACGGCCGGGAATGACGGCGAAACGACCAATGGACAGACTGTTTTTACCATTCGGCAGAAAGTGACGGTGCCCGGGACCGAGACGTTTGCGCCGGTGACTTTCACGGCGACGCAGATAGACAACGACGGGGGCGTCCTGGTGGATCACGATATCGTGAGCGATACGACGTGGGACAGTACGACGACCACATACCATGTCAGTGGGACGGTGACGATCACGGAGGGGGCGAAACTGACGGTTCGTCCGGGGGTTCTGGTCGAGTTGAAGACCAATTCGGGAGTCCTGGTGAACCGGGGTGAGTTGGAGGCCCAGGGGGCCGTCTTCTGGGGGGAAACGAACACCGGGACCGATGACACCCGCAAGAATCTGATTCAATTGCAGGCGAGCAGTGTTTCGACGTTCACTCAGTGTTTGCTGGTCGGCCATGAACTGAATTCGATTTGGGCTTCTTCGTGGGATCAGTATTCGGCGGAGATCGAGGCTGGGTCGGGTTCAAGTCTGGAACTGACGGAGTGTTCTTTCGACTCGGATAATGTGACATATGGGTATCGGACGACCTATGGCGTTCGCGCCGATTCGGACGCGCTTGTTTCGGTTCGATCCGGCTGTTTCTTTTCGGATGTTCGAGCGGCGCTCCAGTGGGTTGCGGGGGCGGGGCTCACGATTGCGTCCGGTTCGTCGGTGGCCAATTGCGAAGGGGCGTTGTGCCTGGGAGGGAGTCAGCATCGGGATGTGCGGATAGACGCTTTCCCGGTCCGTGTCCAGAGTTTTCCCCTGAGCCAGATCGCGGGGACGCTTGTCCTGGATGGCTGTTCCGTCCGGGCGGATACGGACGCCAAGTTTGTGGGAGAGGTTCCCGTAGATGGTTTTGTGGTGGATGGCGGTCATGTGGAATT
>DAOPYU010000319.1:0-5495 GCA_035353095.1 Candidatus Sumerlaeota bacterium
CAGGAACCGATGTTTTAACCACGAAAGGCACGAAGGACACGAAAACCGCCTTTTTCGGGTGTTTCGTGTCTTTTGTGGTTAACATTTGGGTTGCGGTTCCGCTGCACGGTGTAATTCGGTTTTTCAGATCCTTCCGTCGGGTTGCGATTTCGCTGTGGCGGAAACTGGGTTTCTTTCTGCATGCGGCGCCCTTTCGGGCCGGAGGCGGCCGAATCGGGGTTGTCTTTACTTGACAGAACCTTGGCACTGCCAGAAACAACTGCCAGAAAAACGCTTGACACATCCGTCGGACAATCACAATAATACGAGTAACGGATTTGGCCGTGCCTGCTGTCTGGAGAGTTGGCGTCAGGGAGGTTAGAGTCCTGTATATCCGTGCGGGCGCACGGGTGGGGTCTGGATCTTCAGGGGGATGTGGAGCGGGTAGTCCTACATGAGTATCGCAATCGGTAAGGCAGCCATCAAGAACGCCATGGGGATTCACCTGCGTCCGGCCTCGGGTCTGGTGCAGGTTTGCAATCGCTATCCCGACTGTGAAGTGGAGTTTGCCAAGGACGGGCAATCGGTCAACGGGAAGAGCATCATGGGGGTGATCATGCTCGCGGCCGAACAGGGCAGCGAGATTGAGATCAAAGTTGTGGGAGACGAATGTAACCAACTCTTGGCTGAACTGGTGGCCTTGATAGACGCGAAGTTTAACGAAGAGTAGGTCCGCGTCCGCTCCTGCCGGTCGGGCCGGGGGAGTTACGAGATGGAAGAAACCACCGAGCATCTTTTCCAGGGGATTGCCGCTTCGCCGGGTATCGGCTATGGTGCGGTTTATATTCACGACAGTCGTCGCTCTCCCATCCGGCGCTATGCGATTTCGGACGATCAGGTCGAGGGGGAACTGGCCCGTTTTGAGGAGGCGGTGGGGAAGACCCGCCTCCAGCTTCAGGAAACGAGTCGGATGGTGGCGGCGCGCATCGACAAGGCCCACAGCGCCATCTTCGACGCGCAGCAGGTTCTGCTCGATGATCCCCTGGTTGTCGGGGCGTGTCGCGACGAAATCCGCTCGCGCAAGTTCAACGCCGAGTCCATTCTCGACGATGTGGTCGAGCGGGTGCGCGCCGTTTTCAAGGAAATCAGTTCGCCCCATTTTTCGCTCAAGACCAATGACCTCGTGGATGTGGCTTCGCGCATCCGGGAAAATTTGTGTCCCGAAAGTTCTCGCGGCATTCTGGACCTGAACCGCGACGTGGTGCTGGTGGCGCACGATCTGCGTCCCTCCGATACCGCCCGGCTTGACACCAAGCGGGTTCTGGCGATTGTGACCGAGGCGGGCGGTCCCACGTCTCACTCGGCGATCCTGGCCAAGGCGCTCAAGATTCCGGCCGTGGTCGGAACGGAAGGGGTGCTCAAGCGCCTGAACGAGAACGACTCCGTGATTGTGGACGGCTACACGGGCAAGGTCACCCTGTCGCCCTCGGTCGAGGAAATCGAACGCCTGCGCAAGCGTCAGAACCACCTGAAGCGGCAGAGTGAGTCGCTCAAGATGCTGCGCGATCTGCCGTGTGAGACCCGCGACGGTTATTCGGTGGATCTGGCCATGAACATGGAGTTTCCCAGCGAGGTGGGCGGGGTGCGGGAGACGGGCGCGCAGGGGATTGGTCTGTTCCGGTCGGAATTTTTCTACATCGGGCGCGGCTACATTCCCCCGGAGGAGGAGCAGTTTCAGGTGTACCGCGAGGTGGCCGAGCAGGTGGCGCCGCAGCCGGTGATCTGCCGTACGCTCGACCTCGGGGGGGACAAGTTCCTCTCGTCGTCCGGTGTGGATAACTGGGAGATCAATCCGTTCCTGGGCCTGCGGGCCATCCGCCTCTGCCTGGCCAATCTGGACATGTTCCGCAGCCAGTTGCGGGCCATTCTGCGCGCCTCGGCTTATGGCAATATCCAGATCATGTTTCCCTTCATCACCGACATCAGCGAGGTGCGTCGTTCGCGCGCGCTCCTGAACGAGATCCGGGCCGAACTGGACGAAAAGGGGATCGCCTACGATCGCCATCTGCAGGTCGGCACCATGATCGAAACGCCCGCCGCCGCGCTGACGGCGCCCATGCTGGCGAAGGAAGTGGATTTTTTCAGCATCGGCACCAACGACCTGATCCAGTACACGACCGCCGTGGACCGGGTCAACGAAAGCGTGGCCTATCTCTACAATCCGCTCCACCCGGCGGTCATTCAATTGATCCGTTTCACCATAGATTCGGCCCACAAGGCGGGGATCTGGGTGGGGGTGTGTGGCGAGATGGCGGCCGACCCGGCCATGGCGGTGCTCCTGCTGGGCATGGGGGTGGACGAGTTGAGCATGAGCGCGGTGGTGGTGCCCGAGGTCAAGCGGGTCATCCGGTCGCTGACGCTCGACGATGTGCGTAAGCTGCGCCAGCAGGTGCTGGCCAACCTCGAAACGGACAAGGCCGCGGAAATTCTGGCTGAATTCCGAGCCCGATATCTCCGTATTGGCGAAGAAAACGAGTCTGACGAATCGTAATGTCGTTTCCGCATTCAGGATCTTCTCGTTGTCCGGGTTTTCCCCAAAACGGTTTCCAGAAAAACGGATAGGAACCTGCAGGGGGGGTGTGGTACAATTTTTCCGCGTGTCGTGCCGGGGGGATTCTGGCGCAGACACCGGACATCGAGCCATTCTGGGGGACTTCTCCAACCCAACCAGAAAGAGCCATTCAGGGAGGGTGTTTCATGCGGCGCTTCAGTTTGAGTGGGTTTTTTTCACGTCTTTCGAGGGAGAAGCGCGAGCGGGTCTTGCGCGTTGGTTTTCCGTCCGCCGGAGTGTTTCTTCTGCTTGCGCTGCTGACGCTGACTTTCGCCCCGGCGCAGGCCGCCGCGGAGACCTATCGGGTTACCTACAAGAAGTGCAAAGTCTTCCAGCATTCGAACGGAGAACTTGAAATCTATCAGGTGGACGGCGCCTGTACGATCAAGATTGTCAAAGTCGCCCCCACGGCGCAGGCTGGCAAGGACAGTTTCATCCTGCAGACCGACAGTATTCCGCGCCTCTTCACCCTGGGCGCTTCGGTCAAACAGGTTTACACGGAAGCGCCCATCGCCTCGCTCGAAGTGCGCGGCGCGCTCAGTTCGCTTGTCACAAAGAATTGCCATGTGGAACGCGTTGTTGCAGGCCACTTCGGAGTCATCAAGGAAGTCGCGACTCCCGTCTGGCGACAGGACGGCTCGGGGACGGTTCTCTATACCTCGCTGCTCTCGGAGGGGACGGGCGGCAACGGCGCCGGCCAGGTGCAGTTGAGCGGGGTGGCGTTGCGCGAGCTGTCCGCGCCGTTGCAGGATTTCAAGGTCATTCAGGTGGTGTCCAAAAAGAATGGGAGCAAGGAACAGGCCTTCCTCAGTTACGCGTCGGTGGGCGACGAGGGGACGGAAGCGCGTCCTCTGTTGGCCTGGACCGTGAGTCAGCTTTCCCTCAAGGGGGCTTCCATCCGTCCCTGTGTCAACCTGCATATCGGGGAATTGAAATCGCTCTCGGCCACGGGTCAGGCGTTTACCGTGGGGAACGGGGTGTTCCTGCCGGGCGATGTGTTGCCCGCGTCGGCGTTCTGCCGGGGCGCCGGTCTGGCGATTCAGGTCACGGGCGGGAATCTTTTCACCCCGTTGCTTTCGAACGAAGGCCGGATAGACAAGATGGTGGTCAAGTCCGTGACGTTTAATGGCGCTGCCGTGGGTGGTTTTTTGGGCGCCACCAGTGCGGAAGATGCGGCCAACCGGCTCGACCCGGCCAATCAGATGCGGGTGCTGGCGGGCAGCCAATACCAACCTGACGACATCGGTTCGACGGTCTCGCTCCTGGCGGCCACCTCGACGAAATCGGACATCAACCTGGTGTCGGGCCAGATGGGAGTGCGGGGGGTCTTTCTGGCGGGCGCCACACAATTCGGCACTCCCAACTACCTGGGGGCTGTCAAGAAGGTGGTGACCCAGGCGGGCGGACAGGGAATCCGGGGAGAAGCGCACATCAGTCCAAGCGCGCGGAAACCCGTCTTGCAGGGGGACAGTCCCACGGCGGAGCAGTTCGCCGTTATCACTGAAAACACGGAAGAACCGCCGACCGGTCCGGCGGTGTGGACTTTCCTGGTCTATATGGACGGCGACAACGACCTCGAGAGCGAAGCGATCACCGACTTCCTGGAAATGGCCCGCATCGGTTCCACGAAGGATGTCCGGATCGTGGTCCAGCTCGACCGGGTGAAGGGGTACAATTACGACTACGACAACTGGACGGGAACGCGGCGCGGAATCGTCCTGCATGGCAGTTTCCCCAAGGCGACCTGGGGGACCGACATCGGTGAGAAAAACATGGGCGATGGCGAGACGCTGCGGGAGTTCATCAGCTGGGGCAAGGCCAACTACCCCGCCGACCACACGGCTGTGATTCTTTGGAACCATGGCGACGGGTGGCGCAGCCAGAGTGCGCGGAAGGCGCAAAACCGGGCCGTCTGCACCGATGCAACCAGTAACGGCGACAGTCTGACCATGGCGGAAGTCCGTCAGGCCTTCGAGTCTGCCGGGCCGGTGGATCTGATCGGTTTCGACGCCTGCCTGATGGGCATGGTCGAGGTGGCGTATGAATTGCGCGCGCAGGGGTCGGTCATGGTGGCCTCCGAGGAACTCGAACCCGCCGAGGGGTGGCCCTACCACACGGTTCTCTCCGACCTGGTCACGTCCCCCTCTCTGAGTGTCACGCAGTTTGCCGGGCGGATTGTGGACCGCTACTGTGCCAGTTATGAGGATTCCTACACCCTTTCGTCCGTGGACCTCAAGCAGATGGATGCCTTGGCCGGGACGGTCTCCACGCTCGCTCAGACCCTGATTCAGACGGCGGCAGACCCGGATCAAACCCCGGCCCGGAACGCCGCAAATGCCGTCATGGCCCAACTTGACAGCGCGGTTCTGTACGAGCGTCACGCGAAGAATCGGCTGGGGGCGCACGGACTGGCCGTTTACTTCCCGGAGACGGAAATGGATTCCACCTACGCCCATGTCCTGCAGTTTACGGCTGCCACCCAGTGGGACGAATTCCTGGCGTCGTACGAAACCTCCGCTTCGGCCAACACGCAGCAGGCCCGGCATTACGCGCAGACTTTCGGTGGCGAGAGTCCCTTCGACCTCTATGACTTCTGCGACAAACTCGTGCGGCCGGTCGTTGCGCCGGTCAATGACAATTACGCCGATGCCCTGGAGTTGTCGGGGGACACCGGAACCACCACGGGAACCAACCTCTATGCGACGGTCGAGACGAGCGAGCCGGGGTCCAAGCAGGGATATACCGTCTGGTGGACCTGGACGGCTCCGGCAGACGGGATCGTCACTTTCGACACGATTGGCAGCGGTTTCGACACGCAGTTGGGGATTTACCGGGGGACCTTGTTGTCCACCGCGCAACTGCTGGTCAGCAACGACGACATCGAATATCCCACGAACCTCTTCAG